>CANRSQ010000005.1 GCA_947642475.1 uncultured Mycoplasmatota bacterium | reverse complement strand
AAAGACCTAATGGTCTTTTTTTGATATTCCTACAAGCTTACCACTACAAAATATGTTTTTTCCATTTTCTTATTTAAAACACTTGCCTTTTAGGGGGGGGGGGGGGGGGTATAATGGAAATAGAATAAAAAATAATAGAATGCCATTGTTGCTAAATGAATAACGATGGTTTATAATATGTATAAGAAAATAAAAAACACTAATAATACAAATAGGTGAGTTGGATGAGACAAAAAAGAAAAAACAAAATAATAATATTTTCATTACTAGGACTATTATGTTTAATGACGGCAGGATATGCCGCATTTCAAACAAATCTAAAAATAAAAGGAACATCAGGTATTTCTAGTAATTGGGATATTAAAATAACCAATGTAACAAAATCAAATACATCAGGAGGAGCTGAAGAAGTAAAAGCTCCAACATGGACAGATCTAACAGCTTATATGGAAGCTAATCTATATGAAAAAGGAGATTCTATCGAATATGATGTTACAGTTCAAAATGATGGAACAATAGATGCATCATTAGATAATATTTCAGAAAATATAAAATCAACAAACGAAGCTGTAAAGATAACATTTTCAGGATATACAAAAGGAGAAAAACTATTTAAAAACTCATCGCAAATAATAAAAGTAAAAATAGAATATAATCCAGACTTCACAGGAACACTAGAAGAAGGCAGTGGAGAAATAAGTGTAGATTTAAATTATACCCAGGCCGAAGGAGGAACAATAACTCCAACAGATAAATATCTAGTAACTTATGATTGTGTGGCAAACGGCGGAAAAGATTGTACAAACTTTAACGAATATTTAGCTGAAGGCGAATCAGTTAACTTAAATTATAAAGGAGATAAGAAAGGCTATCTATTTATAGGTTGGAATACAAGTAAAGATGCGACTGAAGGATTAACTGAATTAAATATGTTAAATGAAAATATAACTTTATATGCTATATATAAAATAGAACCAGAACCTACAATAACATTATCTACTACAAAGACTACCAATAGTATCACTGTAGTAACAAACGCTTACGCAGAAAGCGGTATAAGTAAATATGAATATTCCATAAATGGTGGTGAATGGATTGTTGGTGACCATAACATATATACATTTACAAAACTTAATAAAAATACAGAATACTTAATAAAGGTTAAAATTATAACTAACTCTGGAAAAGTAGTTGAAACAAATGCCATATCAATAAAAACAGATGAACTGTCTCCACCTACATATACGGCAACTCCAGACAATGAATTATATAATCATGAAGCAATCGTAACAGTTACATCCCACTGCTCCTATTGCACAAACGAATATAGTATAGATGAAGGAAAAACATGGAAAGTATTCCCGTCAGACGAATTTCAAATAAAATTCTTATCAAATGGAAATGTTTTAGCAAAAACCAGTGATAGTGTAAATACAATATCATCATCATATACTATAACCAATATTGATCCAACGCCATCAGGAACAATAAAAATACATTCAAGTAGTGCAGTCCCAGAAGGATATTTATTATGTGACGGCAGAGCAGTCTCAAGAACAACATATTCAGAATTATTTAAAGTAATAGGAACAACATATGGATCTGGAGATGGAAGTACGACCTTTAATATACCAAACTTACAAGGTAAAGTTCCTGTTGGTAAAAATAGCGGAACATTTAATACTCTAGGAAAAACCGGCGGCGAAGAGGAACATACATTAACAATAGCTGAAATTCCAGCCCACACTCACGGCAACAAAACATTAACGGGACACGTTTCGAATATTTCCCATGCTTTAAGTACAGGTATATTAAATACAAGCGGAATATTTAAAGCCAGAAGTACCAATGAATATTTGGTTTATTCCACTGATAGTAATCAGGGAACCTATGATGGATTTTATATTGATTTAACCCATGAACATAGTAGTGTAGGGGAAAATAAGAAACACAATAATCTACAGCCATATATTACTATAAATTATATTATCAGATATTAGAGGAGGAAAAATGAATAAAAGTGTAAGTATAATTTTAACAGCATTAATTACATTCATCTTTACTGTTACTATACTATTTTATATGAGTAAAGCCGAAGCAGAAATAATTGTAAATAACAATCAAAAATCATTGCCAGGAATGATTGAAGCATATGCCGCTGCCACTGCCCCAGAAGGATATTTATTATGTGACGGCAGAGCAGTCTCAAGAACAACATATTCAGAATTATTTAAAGTAATAGGAACAACATATGGATCTGGAGATGGAAGTACGACCTTTAATATACCAAACTTACAAGGTAAAGTTCCTGTTGGTAAAAATAGCGGAACATTTAATACTCTAGGAAAAACCGGAGGCGAAGAAGGGCATACATTAACAACAGCTGAAATTCCAGCCCATACTCACGGCACCAAAACATTAACGGGACACGTATCTAACATCGTATCAGCCGATAAATCAGGCGCCGTATACGCCACAGGAGTTTTTTCGGCAAGAAAGTCTTCCGAATGGGCCAATTATTCTACTACAGGTAACCAGGGTACTTATGATGGGTTTACAATAGATGCATCGCATGAACATAACAGTGTTGGGGGAAATGGAAAACACAACAATTTACAGCCATATAATGTAGTAAATTATATAATAAAATACTAAAAACGAATTAATTATATAGTTCGTTTTTCAGACCATTGACTTTGTCAACCACCTGACTAAAATACAGATAAACTCTGTATTTTTATTTTTTTCTAAAAAACACTTGACAAAATATTCTGTTATTAATATAATGTTAATAACAGCCGAAGAAATCCATATTATATAAATATACAGTTATTATTTTTTTAAAAATTGTTATTAACAAAATATTAAAAAGAAAGAAGTGAGAAAACATGAAAGAAAATTTACAAGAAATCGAAGACTATTTACTAGTAATAGATATGGTAAATGGCTTCGTAAAAGAAGGACCATTAGCCGATCCTTATATAAGTAGGCTAATTCCATTACAACAAAGACTAATCGAATACTATATGAGAAATGCAAAAAGAGAAGTAGCATTTGTTAAAGAAAGTCATAATCCAAGCTCAAAAGAATTCAAAGACTTTCCCCCTCATTGTATAGCAGGCACCGAAGAAGCAAAGCTAGTAGAAGAATTAATTAAATATGAAAACAAAGCAAGACAGTACCTAAAAAACTCAACCAGCGTTTTATTCGCCCCAAACTTTCTAGATGATTTAGAAAAATTAAAAAATCTAAAAAGACTAATAATCACCGGTTGCTGTACAGATATATGTGTCCTAAACGCTGCCATTCCATTAGTCAATTACTTCAATCAAAACGATAAAGATGTCGAAGTAGTAGTCCCACAAGACTTAGTAGAAACATACGATATCCCACATATCCATGAAAGAGAAGACTATAATAATTTAGCCTTTACCTTAATGAAACAAGCCGGTGTTAATACCGAAATGCCAAAAGATATCCAAAAAGTATTAACGCTTTAATTTATAAAATATGTTATTAACAAAACATTAAAAAGAAAGAAGATGAAAATTATGAATCAAACAATGATGACCGATTTATACGAACTTACAATGGCTCAAACCTATTTTGAAAATAATGGAGAAAACAAAATATCTTACTTTGATAGTTTCTTCAGAAATATTCCCTTTGAAGGGGGATATGCCATCATGGGTGGATGCACAGAAATAATCGAATATATAAAAAACATACACTTTTCAAAAGAAGATATTAAATATTTAGAAAGTACAAATTTATTTACCACAGAATTTTTAAACTATTTAGAAAACTTTAAATTTACAGGCGACATATACATGATTCCAGACGGAACCCCAGTATTCGCAAACGAACCAATCCTAACAGTAAAATCAAATATAATAGAATCACAAATAATCGAAACCGCCTTACTTTCATACCTAAATGCCGAAATAAAATTCACAACCGCCGCCAAAAGAATGACCGACGTAAAACCAGAACTTCCAATCATGGAATTTGGAGCCAGAAGAGCCGATGGAATAGAAGCTGCAGTCCTTGCTAGTAAATGCGCAGTTATCGGTGGATGCGTAGGAACCTCAAACGTTTTAGCCGGACAAAAATATAACCTAAAAATCATGGGAACCATGGCCCATAGCCTAGTTACCGAAGCAGAAAACGAATACGAAGCCTTCTTAAAATACGCCAAAGCATACCCAAATAATACCGTATTCTTAGTAGATACCTACGATACCTTAAGAAGCGGAATTCCAAACGCTATCAAAGTAGCCAAAGAATATTTAACCCCAAACGGTTATCCATTCAAAGGAATAAGAATTGATAGTGGTGATCTAGCATACCTATCAAAAGAAGCCAGAAAAATGCTAGACGAAGCCGGATATAAAGACACCCAAATTTGCGTATCAAACGGAATCGACTCACACACACTTCAAAGTCTATTAAACCAAGGCGCGCCTATCGATAGTATCGGCGCTGGTGATAATATAGCCGCCCCAAAAGAAAGAGTAGGCTGTGTATATAAACTAGTAGCCATAGAAGAAAATAATAAAATAATGCCAAAAATAAAAATAAGCGATGACGCCTTAAAAACAATAAACCCAGGCTTTAAAAAAGTATATAGATTTTATAGTAAAGAAACCGGTTATGCCCTAGGTGATTTAATCGCAAGTCACGATGAAGAAATAGAAGAAGATAGTTACACCCTAATAGATCCACTAAACGAATTAAACCAAACAACCATCACAAATTATAACGTAAGACCATTACAAATCCCAATTTTTATAAATGGTTCACTAGTTTATGAAGACCCAGAAGTAACTGAAAAAAAAGATTACTGTACAAAACAAATGGAAACCCTTTACCCTGAAATAAGAAGATTAGATAAACCACATAAATACTATGTTGATTTATCTCCAAAAGTTCTTACCAAGAAAAAACAAATGGTAAAAAAAGCCAAACAAAAATAAGGAGTGTGATTTCAAATGTCATATAAAAATGTAGGTAAACCTGTAACACTTGACCAAAAAGGTATCAAGCGCCTAAAAGAAATTTTAACTCCAGAAGAAAAACCAGAATTAACATTAGAAATTTATAGAGAAATACAAGATCAACAATTGCGCAGACTTGAACCATTAAAGCAAGAATACGACAATTTATTAAACCAATTAAACAAACTCGAAGAAATAGATGCAGTTGTAGAATATCTAAAACTATTAAAACAGTATCAAGAAATGAAGCAAATAATATCATCCCAAAGAAACGAATGCCATAGTAACATACGTGAAGCACTAAAACAATATAAATGTCATCATCCCTTATATGCCGTTAAAAATCATAATGCAGTATGCGTTATATGCAAACAGCCTCACCAAATGAATAGATACTACCAACTAACCCCGCAGCCATGGCAGCAATTAATCGATGATAAAAAATTAATCGCCGGCATTACTCACTACAATTGCCCCGAATGTGGTGATTCCCCAATTTACATTCCAGAAGAAATAAAACCATTTGAAGAAGTAGTAAGTATATACCAAAACCTATACGATTCAAAAGAAAAACTAAAGCATGATGGCATAATAAACGAAAACCATTCATTAGAAGATTTAGTTTGGGAACAATGCACCACAAAACAAATGGTAAAACAAAAATAAGGAGGAAATATGGAACAGCAAACAAAACAAACAATAGATAGAATCATAAATGAATTTAAAACCAAAACCAAAGAAGAAATACCCACACCAACGCACCCCTTTATAAAAATAAAAACCTTCAATGTCACACTAAATAATGGCTTTAAAATAACAAGACAACAAATCCTAAGAGGTAATTCAGACGGAAGCGTAGTTACCGCATGTCCAATTACTACCCAAGGGAAAATCCTATTAGTCGCCCAGCCAAGAGTATTCACACCTCTAACAGTAGGTTTTGAACTTCCAGCCGGCTATATAGAAGCAAACGAAAATCCAAAAGACGCCATTACAAGAGAACTATTAGAAGAAACAGGGTATAGTTATCAAACATTAACGCAAATTTTAAAATATCAAGGCGATCCCGGTTGTTCCTCAGCCATAAACCATTGCTTTGTCGCAACCGGATGTCAGAAAATACAAAACCAAACCCTAGACGAAAGCGAATACATCGAATACTTCGAAACAACCTTAGACGACACAAAAGAAATGTTAGACCAAGGACTAATAGTTGGTTCCAGTTCAATAATTACCTTACAAAAAGTATATGAAAGAAGGGAAAAATATGGAATTTAACCCAAAACTAGAAACAGAAAAAATCATTTCATTTATAAAAAAATATTATAAAAAAAATAACCTAAAAGGAGTAGTTATCGGTATCAGTGGCGGAAAAGATAGTGCCGTTGTAAGCGCGCTTTTCACCAAAGCCCTAGGTAAAGAAAATGTTGTCGGTATCACAATGCCATGCCATTCAAACGCCAAAGATAAAACCGATGCCGAAATAATAAGTAAACACTTTGGCTTTAAATTATATAACCTTGATCTAACAAAAACATTTGACGCATTCAAAGAAAACTTTAAAAACATAAAGCAAACAGAAAATAGTGATATAAACCTAAAACCAAGACTTAGAATGGCCACACTGTACTATTTTGCATCCTTACTTACAGAAATAAAAGGAGCCCCCTATATCGTTGCCGGAACAGGAAATAAATGCGAAATATATGTTGGCTACTTTACCAAAGGTGGTGATGGCATGAGTGACATAAATGTCCTTTCAAACTATACCGTTTCTGAAGTAATAAAAATAGGAGAGTATCTAAACGTCCCAAAAGAAATATTGTATAAGGCGCCAAGTGACGGACTTAGTAAACAAACAGATGAAGAAAAATTAGGCGTTACATATAAAGAAATAGAAGACTATTTAAATGGTAATAACATAAACCAAAAATCAAAACAAATAATTGAAGAAAAACACAATAATAACAAACATAAAGAAGGGATTATTAAAATAGACAGAATATGAAAATAGGTATTTATGGTGGAGCATTTAATCCGCCTCATTTAAGCCATATAAAAATAGTAGAAGAACTATTAAAAAGAAAATACTTAGATAAAATAATAATCGTCCCAGTAGGTAATTACTATAAAAAAGATAAACTTATAAACTTTGAAGATAGATACAATATGTTAAAACTAATCTTTAAAAACAAAAATATAATTATATCCAATTATGAAAATCAAAACAAAGGCATCTATACATATCAAACATTAGACCACTTTCGAAATAAATATAAAAATGATCAAATATATTTTATAACCGGCGCTGATAATATAAAACAAATAACCACATGGAAAAATTATAAATACATATTAAATAACTATAAAATATTAGGTATTCCAAGAAATAAAGAAATGCCCAAAAACAAACAAATAATATACGCTGATATAACCGTAAAACCAATTTCTTCCAGTATAATCAGAAATGAAAAACAAAATAATCTAGACCAATACCTAGACAAAAAAATAATAAATTACATTCAAAAAAACAAACTATATAATAAATAATATTGTCACATTAACATCGATTTGATATAATCAAAATATAAATAAGAGGTGATTTTATGTATAAAAACGAAGCAGAATTTTTAAAAGATTATGATCCAAATAAATTTGATAGACTATCACTTACTACCGATATTCTACTATTTAGCGTATCAAAAGAAGAAGAAGCCAACTACCGCAAACTAAGTAAAAAACACTTTAGCGTATTACTAGTAAAAAGAGATACATATCCATTCAAAGATAAATGGTGCTTGCCAGGGGGATTTATGAATATCGATGAAGATCTAGAAGAATCTCCAAAAAGAATACTTGCCAAAGAAACAAATCTGCACGACATATATATGGAACAACTATATACATTTGGAAACGTAAATAGAGACCCAAGAATGCGTATAGTTTCAACCGCCTATATGGCCTTAGTTGATAAAAATATGTTAACAGATAAGCTCGCGCCAAATGCCTCATGGTTTAATATAACCGTACTAGAAGATGACAAAAAACTAAATATAACACTAGATAATCCAAACAACGTCCATATAAGTTTAGAATATAAAAAAGTAAAAAAAGACGGTAAAGAAAAATTAGAAGTTATAAAAAATGAAGATTTAGCCTTTGATCACGCCCTAGTAATCGCAACCGGAATAGAAAGACTAAAAAACAAAATCGAATATACCGATATCGTCTTCAATATGATGCCAAAATATTTTACTTTAGGCGAATTACAACAAGTATATGAAGTTATCTTAAATAAAAAACTATTAGACCCAGCCTTTAGACGTATCATTAGTAATAAAGTAGAAAAAACAGGTAAAGTAAAAACCGGCGGAGGACATAGACCATCCGCATTATTCAAATACAAAAATGAGAAAAATAAATAAAATAAATATAATTGCTAATGATGATAAAATGTCAATAGAAACAAAAAATAAATTAGAAAAACTTCTAAAAAACAATAACTTTGAAATAACAAATAATAAAAGTGATTTAGCCATTGCTATCGGTGGCGATGGAACATTTATAAATACCGTTCATAAACTTAATTTCGATACAAATACATATTATGTTGGTATCAATACTGGAACCCTAGGCTTTCTTCAAGACATAAATCCTGATAACCTAGAAGACTTTGTAAATAATTTAAATAACGATAACTTTAAAACCGAAAAGATTGCTTTGCAACACACAGAAATCACCACCAACCAAAACAAACATAGTTGTTATTCATTAAACGAAATAGTTGTAAGAGATAATAAATTTAAAACAACTCACTTAATCATCAAAGTAAATGATAAACTCTTAGAAGAATTTGCTGGTGACGGGTTATTAGTATCAACATCATTAGGTTCAACTGCCTATAATGCCTCATTAGAAGGAGCAATGGTTGCTTTTGATATTAACTGCGTTCAAATCTCACCAATCGCCCCCTTAGTAAATAGAGTATATAAAAGCTTAAAACAATCAATTATTCTTCCAGAAAAAAACATCATAACAATTGAACCAAGATATGAAAAAAACAATGATTTATTAGTTATAGTTGATGGGAAACCAGAATTTTATACCGATGTAACCCATGTAAAAACAAAAATAAGTGATAAAAAAATAACATATCTTCGTATGAACGATTATGATTACATCGATAAAATAAGAGAAAAATTCTTAAAATAAAACGAACTAATTGTATAGTTCGTTTTTAAGTGCTTCAATATTTTCATTCATTAAACTAAAATAATCTTCATTCGCATTTCTTTGAGTTTCAGTTATATTAGCTAAAGTATGCCAAGATAAAGTTTGAACACCAGTTTCCGCAACAATATCTTTAACAGTTTTACTTAAGTCCTCATTTTCTTTAATAAAAATATAATCAATATCACCATTATTAATTAAACTTTTAACATCAGAAATAGTTTTACTAGTTACACTGTCAGGATCCAAAGAATAAACAGTCAAACCATACTTTTCTAAATATTTAAATAAATCATCAGAAACCACAATTGCCTTAATGTCCGCATTGGCCACAGTTTGTTTTATCTTCGCATCTAAATTAGAAGCCTCAATCTTTAATTTTTCATAATTTTCATTAATATCATTATTTAAATAATAGTTATTAGTATATTCTTTAAAACCAGTTTTTATATTCTGAGCCATCATAAGTAAATTAGAAGGATCAAGCCATAATTCTTCAGGACCATTTAAATATTCCATTGATAAAGTAGTATCAAGAATTTTTAAATTTTTATTATTTTCTCTCATTTTAGTAACATAATCTTTTTCCTTACTAAGACCATTAAAAATATATAAATCACTATCACTATAATCCTTAATTTGTTTATTAGTTAATTTATAATCGTTAATTTCAATACCATCAGGGTAAATACTATGAATAGTACTGTGATCACCATATAAACGCTTAGTAATAAATTCAATAGGGTAGCTAGTTGTATAAATATCGATTTCATCCATAGTATCACGTTTAATATCACAACCAGATAAAGTAAATAAAATAACCAAAGACCCCAAAACACTAATTATTTTTTTCAACATTTTTATCCTCCTTAATAACTGGGTCATAACCATGCGTTCCCCACGGATTACACTTCAAAACCCTTTTAATCGCCATCTTAGATCCCTTGAAACTACCATATACATCGATAGCTTCTAAAGCATAATTAGAACAAGTAGGTATATGCCTGCATGCACTGTGCCAAGGACCAGGAATAGCTTGATATATTTTGATTAAACCAATTAATATCTTTTTCATAATAAACATTATACTAAAAATAGACCAAAAAGTAAAACAATTTGACAATCCATAGAAAAATAATATAATAATAAGAAATCAAAGCAAAAGGAGAAAATATGAAAAAAATAATTATTACAAAAGACGGAAAAGACTATGTTATTAGTCAAACGAAAAAAGGGGATACAACAATTAGAGAATTTGCCCATAGTCCAGAATATATAAAGAAAATAACTCTTCAAATGGCTAATGACAGCCTAGAAGCAAAAATAAAAGAACTTAAAGAAGTTCATCAAAGTGAAGACAAAATAAACAAAAAATATGATATTCCAATAAATATAAGTGCCTTTTTTACAATCGGAAGTTTACCATTTTTGGCTGCCGTTCCCGCAACACTGATTATTTTCGCAGCTTCAGTAATTTCTCTTGCTGCAATTTATAAAGCATATAATAAATCCTTAAAAAATAATCATGAAATTCAAAAACAAATTTGTCAGTTAGAAGAAATTATAAAACGTAACACCACCGAAATGCCAGACGGATTTTCAATCATTAAAGACGAGCACATGCAAATAAACCAAGCAAAGCCAGCTATAACTACAATTGATGAAGAAGAAATCAATAAAATAACCGAAGAATATTTAAAAGCATATCAAACATATGAAGCCAACAAAGAATATATCCAAATGACTTATAATCACGGTATAGAAAGTTTCACAATCTTTTTAAAAGAGTTAGGATTAAACGATAAACAAATAACTATTGTTTGTAATTTAGTTGTTGAAGATATCGAAAACAATTTAGCCTTAATAACCGAGGAATATATAAATAGTCCAAAAATAAAAACATTAAACAAAGTTAGATAAAATAAAACTGAACGATTAATTAGTTCAGTTTTTTAACTTTACTATATCCTTCTTCTAACTTATCTTTAAATTCAGAAGGTAAAAATTCATTAGCTGTTTTAATTAAATCATCATCAATTCCATATAAAGCCTCCGCAATACTACCAGTAATGCAAGCAACAGTATCAGTATCACCACCAATAGCCACAGCTTTTCGAATAGCTTCTTCAAAATTATTAGAAGAAAAAGCCAAATATAACGCCTGTTTAACACTTTCTTCACAAGAAGCATTAAAAGTATTATTTAAAAGTAGGTTATTAAAATCATAATTAAAATAATATCTATATGTCGATGAAATAAAATCCTTAATAAAATATGGATTATTCCCACATCTTGCCATAAGAATAGTTAATGCAACCACTTCAGCACCTGCAATAGCATTAATATTATCATGTGATGGGGTAGTAGCCTTGTTAACCTCTAAAATAACAGTAGCCCCATCATCAAACAAATAACCAATAGGGGAGATTCTCATTGCCGCCCCATTGCCATAACTATCTCCAGCCACTTTGCCTTCACACCATTTAGAAAAGCGTGGTGAAAACATAGATTTAAAATAAGGAGCATCAGTAGGCTTAAATGATTTATATTTTTCATAATATAATTTTAAACTTTCCTCATAATCAATACCCTCTAAAATACTATCCAAAATAGCCATAGTTAAAATAGTGTCATCACTATAAAAACATCTATCATCCAAAAGATCTTTCTTTTCCAAAATTTCCTTTCGATGTTTAACGTTAATAGTTCCATTTAAAGAATCTAAAAACTCAAGATATTCATACATAGAACCAGCCAAATCCCCAATAATTGCTCCATACATAATTAATCACCGACCATTATTATAATCAAATTAAGAAGAAAATCAAATACCAAATTCCCATTTCTGCATAAAAAAACATGCAAATTTCTTAAATCTGTACATACAAAATCCCCAAAAAAGGAGTTTTGTAAAAACCATTGACTAACTAAAACCATTAATATATATTATTACCCACGGAAATATTGTAACCTCTATCGGTGCTTGCTTTTCATTTTTTCAGGGGGTTCCTGGAAGGGAGGCGGTGTTTATGAGTAAGAAAGATTTTTTAATCGTAGTACTACTTATAATCATTATTTTGTTAATTAGTCTTCTTTGGAAGTTTATTTAATAAAAAAAGGCACCTAGTCATTCGACTAAGTGTCTTACTAAAACATTTAGGCAGACATTGATATGTTACAATGTTTCCCATTTTTATGAGGAATATTCCTCACTAACAATACTATAACACATCAAATAAATTATTACAATACATAAAATTCTTCTAAAATAAAAAGAAATATGATATAATCTATTAGGAGTGATTTGATGAAATTATTAGACGATTTAGGAATAAAACCAAAAAACATCAATTTATATGAAACCGCATTTTCACACACATCATATGCAAACGAACATAATTTAGAAAGTTATGAAAGACTAGAATTCTTAGGAGATGCCGTTTTAGAACTTTTAATGAGCGATTATCTTTACAACACAAAACACATCAGTGAAGGAGAAATGACAAAAACCAGAGCTCATTATGTTTGCGAAACCGCCCTTTATGAATATTCAACTAAACTAGGACTTAATGAATATTTAAAACTAGGTAAAGGAGAAGCAGAAAGTGGAGGAAAATACCGAAAAGCCATTGTTTCCGATATTTTCGAATCATTTTTAGGCGCACTTTACCTAGATCAAGGAATAGAAACCGCTAGAAAATTCTTTAATGAAAATGTAATTTCATATATCGAAAATCACGAAATAGATTTCTTTGACGATTATAAATCCGCTCTTCAAGAGTACGTTCAAACTGATAAAAGAAGTCTAGAATATAAACTAATTAACGAAAGTGGACCTGCTCATAATAAAAAATTCACCGTTGAAGTAATTATTGATGACATTACTTATGGAACAGGGACCGCACATTCAAAAAAAGCCGCTGAGCAAGAAGCTGCCAAAGATGCCCTTGCCAAAGCACAGAAAGGATGATTTAAATGGGAAGAGCTTATGAAGTAAGAAAAGCAAGTATTCAAAAAACAGGAGCTGCAAAAGCAAAATTATATTCAATGTACGCTAAAGAAATATATCAAGCAGCAAAAAACGGAGGAACTGAATTCGAAAGTAACAGTGCCCTTAAAAGATTAGTTGATAAAGCAAAAAAAGAACAAGTACCAAGCGATATCATCAATAGAGCTATTGATAAAGTAAATAGTGGAGTAGATGAAACATATACAGCTACAAACTATGAACTTTTTGGTCCAAACGGTTCAACCGCAATAGTTGCCTGCTTAACAGATAACGTAAATAGAAGCGTTAGTGGAGTAAGAGCCGTAGTAAATAAATGCCATGTTAAAATGGGCGCTCAAGGTAGCGTTAGTTACATGTATGACCACCTTTGCATCGTAAGTTTCAAAGGGTTAGACGAAGAAGAAACATTAGAAGCTTTAATAGAAGCCGGTGTAGACGCTGAAGATATTGAAGTAGAAAATGGCGAAACAATTATTTATGGTGCTCCAAACGATTTATTCAACATCAAAGAAGCCATAACAAACAAATTACCAAATGTATCATTTGATATGGATGAAATAACATATATCGCTAAAGATAAAGTAACCCTAACCGGTGAAGATTTAGAAACGTTCCAAAAAATGCTTAATATGTTAGACGAAGTAGAAGATGTTCAAACCGTTTACCACAATGTAGAACTTTAATTAGTTCTTTTTTTTTAACAAAAACTGTGATAAAATGAATATATCAAACACACTGAGATAGGGGGAATAATATGGCCAAAGTAAATTTACTACCAGCAGATACATATATAGTAAAAAATTGTACTGTGTTAGATAATGAAAATAGAAACATATTATTTAAACTATACCAACCAATAATTGGCAGCATTTCCATCACCTTATATCTAACACTATGGAGTGATTTAGATACCTCACAAATAATGTCAACCGAATATACTCACCATAGCCTAATGACAAACACAAGATTAAAATTAACAGATATTTTAGAAGCCAGAGAAAAATTAGAAGCCATCGGATTACTAAAAACATATATCAAAAAAGGAAGTATAAATAACTATATTTATGAACTATATTCACCCCTTGAACCAAAAGAATTTCTAGAAAATCCAATACTCGCAACCGCCCTTCAAAATAATGTTGGCAAAAGAGAATACAATAAAATAATAAAATTCTTTACCATCCCAAAAATAAATATTGACGGTTATGAAAACATAAGTGCTACTTTCAGTGAAACCTTTGATGTATCTACCGACCTTTTCATAAGCGATAATATAAGTGGTATTAGAAAAGTAAATCAAGTAGATATAATCGTAAATGAAAAAGTAGATCTAAATAGTATTATGGAAAACATTCCAAATGAACTTCTAAATAAAAAATCAGTCACTAAAGAAATAAAATCATTAATTCATAAACTTGCTTTTATCTATAATTTAAACGAAGAAGAATTAACAGAATTAATTAGAAATTCAATAAACGAAAAACATGTAATCGATAAAAATGCCTTAAGAAAACATTGCAGTAATTACTATACTTTCGAACACAAAGGTATGGCTCCATCATTAATATATAAAAACCAACCAGAATATCTAAGACAAAAAGTAAGTGATAATACCAAACGATCAAAAATGATTTATACTTATGAAACAATGTCACCATATGATTTCCTATCAGGAAGAAACAAAGGAATAAAACCAAGTAAAAATGATTTAAACCTTTTAGAAACATTGCTTATAGATTACGAACTTACTCCAGGAGTAGTAAACGTATTAATCGATTATGTCCTAAAAATAAATAACAATAAACTTACAAAAAACTTTATCTTAACCATCGCCTCACAGTGGAAACGTAGTAATATAAAAACCGTTGTTGACGCCATGGAAATATGTAAAAAAGAAAATAAAAATAAACAAATAAAAACAACTGCCAAAACCATAAAAAAAGAAGAAAAACCAGAATGGTATGGCAAAGACCTAGAAGAAGATACTGCTAGTGAAGAAGAAATTGCTAAATTAGAAGCTATGCTAAGAAAGTAGGTGAAAAATATGCAAAAAGTAACAGACCTTACAAAACCAAAGAAAAACCTAAAATCACAATTAGAAGAAACATATGATGAAGCTTTAAAAAATGAAAACTTCAAAGAAATAGTTTGTAAACTAAAAATGAAAAGAGAAGATTTAATTAACTACACATCAACCCTAGAAGAAGCCGCCGAAGAATATAGTAATTGTAAAAATTGTCCAGGACTTCCAGCCTGCAAAAATAAAATAAATGGATATGCCTACTTGCCACGTATAGTCGAAGGCAACTTAGAATTTACATTTAGACCATGCAAATATAAAATAAAAGAAGACAAAAAAAATCAGTACCAAAATAACATATATGCATATAATGTACCAAAAGAAATAAAAGAAGCATCATTTACAAAAATATATAAAACCGATAAAAAAAGATTTGATACAATTATTTGGCTAACACAGTTCATAGAAAAATATAAAGAAAACAAAAATCAAAAAGGTTTGTATCTATGTGGTAACTTCGGCTGCGGAAAAACATATTTAATTTCCGCTATGTTTAATGAACTTGCCAAAGAAGGAACCCAAAGTGCTATCGTCTTTTGGCCAGAATTTTTAAGAGAACTAAAAGCATCATTTAATTCAGAATATAAAAATGAATTTAACGAAAAATATAACAAAATAAAAAAAGCACCATTATTACTAATAGATGATATAGGCGCCGAAACAACATCATCATGGAATAGAGATGAAATCCTATGTCCAATTTTACAATATAGAATGAATGAAAAACTACCAACATTCTTCACTTCAAATTTAAATTTAGAAGCTCTAGAAACCCATTTAGCCATAACTAACAAAGGGGATGAAATAGTAAAAGCTGGTAGAATAGTTTCAAGAATAAAACAACTAACACAATACCAAGAACTAATTAGTAAAAACCTAAGAAAATAATTGACAAAATATAAAAACATGATAAAATAAATATATAATTCAAAAGCAAAGAAAAGGACACAGTTATTAAAAAGTGTTTTCAAGCGAGTTTGGGACGGTGTAAGCCAAATAAATAACTTTAATAACCACTACCTTAGAGCTGACACTGAAAAGTGCTCCGGTATAAGCCGTTATCCAAAATTAAGTAAAAGGTAGGATGGTACCGTGCACAAAGCACTCCTCACATTAGTGGGGAGTTTTTATATTGTTTATTAAGAGGGGGATATATAATGGATAAAAAAACATTAAATAAACAAAATAAAATTAAAATGGAAACATTCCTAAGGAATTGTCTTAAAGTTGATAACGAATACGTTGTCGACCTTCTTTCAAGACTTACCCATAAAGAATTTAAAACCGTATGCCGTGAAATATATAATTTGTATGTTTCAAGCATACCATTTGAAGCTGTAGAACTAGAAAATTTATACGACGGAAGCATCGTATTAGTTTGTGATACCCATGGTAATGTCGCACCATACAAAAATCCAAATCAAAAAAATATAGATGACATTCACGAAGAAATCAGTAGTTATTCAGTTCCAAAAATTTCATACCGTGATGCACTTGATGAAGTAGAATACTATGAATACATCATCGACATGATAGAAGAAAATTTAACACTTGAATCAGTTGATATTTCTTCAGTTGGTTCATTTGATATTCCAGAAAAAGAAAAAAATTTAATAAAAAAAGGATGGTAATATGATAAATATAAAAGAAGATGAAACACTAAATACACTAAACCACAGTGCAGCCCATTTACTTGCACACGCTGTAAAACACTTATATCCAAACGCAAAATTTTGGGTAGGACCAGTAATTGAAGAAGGATTTTATTATGATATCGATTTAGATGGTGAAGTAATAACCGAAGAAGATTTAGAAAAAATATCAAAAGAAATGAAAAAAATCGTCAAATCAGATAAACTAATCAAAAGAATAGAACTTTCAAAAGAAGAAGCTTTAGAAATGTTTAAAGATGATCCATATAAAATCGATTTAATTGAAAATATGCCAGAAGATGAAGTAATATCAGCTTATAAACAGGATGATTTTATCGACCTTTGTAGAGGACCACACGTAAATACAACAAAAAAATTAAAATATTTCAAACTATTAAAAGTTTCAGGAGCCTATTATAAAGGTGATTCAAAAAATAAAGTCCTTCAAAGAATATATGGAGTTTGTTTTGAAACCGAAGAAGATTTAAATAAACACCTAGAAGCCTTAGAAGATGCAAAAAATAGAGATCATAGAAAACTAGGTAAAGAATTAGAACTATTTACTTCACATGAATTAGTTGGACCAGGCTTACAAATGTGGTTACCAAACGGTGCAAAAGTCAGAACTAAATTAGAAAACTACATCAGAACCAAAGAAGAAAAAGAAGGTTATGACCACGTTTATACACCAAGCTTAGGTAGTGTTGATTTATATAAAACATCAGGACATTGGGATCACTATAAAGACGATATGTTCCCAGTAATGAAAATGGATAACGAAGAACTAGTATTAAGACCAATGAACTGCCCACACCACATGCTAGTATATAAAAATAAACCACATTCATATAGAGATTTACCAATAAGAATAGGAGAACTTGCTCCAGACTTTAGATACGAAGCATCAGGCGCTGTATGCGGTTTAGAAAGAGTAAGACAAATGTGCCAAAACGACGCTCATCTTTTCGTAAGACCAGACCAAATAAAAGAAGAAGTATCAAATGTTGTAAATCTAATTTTATCAGTCTATAAAGATTTCAATATAAAAAATTATTCATTTAGATTATCACTAAGAGATAAAGAAGATAAAGAAAAATACTTTGACGATGATGAAATGTGGGATAAAGCTGAAAACGAACTTAGAAAAGTACTAACAGAACTTAACCTAGATTTCTATGAAGCAAAAGGAGAGGCCGCTTTCTATGGACCTAAACTAGATGTTCAAATAAAATCAGCAATCGGCCACGATGTAACACTTTCAACATGTCAACTAGACTTCTTACTTCCAGAAAGATTTGATTTAACATATACAAACGAAAAAGGCGAAAAAGTAAGACCAGTTGTTATTCACAGAGCTATCTTAGGAACATTTGATAGATTTATGGCCTTCTTAATCGAAGAAACAAAAGGTGCATTCCCACTTTGGCTCGCACCAATAGGCGTAAATATCATTCCCGTAAATAATGAATATCACCTAGAATATGCAAAAGAATTAGAACAATTACTAAAAGATAACGATATAAGAGTTAAACTAGATTCTAGAGATGAAAAACTAGGGTATAAAATGAGAGAAAGCGTTACTAAAAAAATACCATTTACTTTAATAATAGGAAATAAAGAAAAAGATACAAAAACCATCAGTTATAGAAAATATGGTACTGAAGAAACAGTTAACCTTTCACAAGAAGAATTTATCAATCTTTTAAAAGAAACAATCAATAACAAAAATTAAGTAATGTAAACAACAAAAGGCTTTAATTTTTGCCTTTTTTTTGTTATAATTAACAAAGAAACAACTTTAAGGAGGAGTAAAATGAGAGAATTTACAGAACAAGAACAAGTTAGAAGAGATAAAGCCGAAAATATCAAAAATCTTGGTATTGATCCATTTGGACATCAATTTGATAGAACAGGATTTGCTGAAGAAATAAAAGAAAAATATCAAGATGTACCACATGATGATTTTGAAAATATGACAGATGAATACACAGTTGCAGGAAGAATTATGTTTATCAGAAAGATGGGAAAAGCATCATTCTTTACCATTCAAGACAAAACAGGAAAAATTCAAATATATATTTCCATTAATGATATTGGTGAAGAGAGTTATACATTATTCAAAACAGCAGACATTGGAGATATAGTTGGAGTTCGTGGAAAGGTAATGAAAACCAGAACTGGCGAAGTAACATTAAAATGTTTAGAATATACACATTTAGTAAAAGCCTTAAAACCACTACCAGAAAAATTCCATGGACTTACAGACATCGAAGAACGTTATAGAAGACGTTATGTTGATTTAATAATGAATGACGAATCAAAAAAAGTTGCTCTTCTAAGACCAAAAATAATTAGATGTATTCAAAACTATATGGATAAACAAGGATTTGTTGAAGTAGAAACACCAATCTTATCAACACTGTTAACAGGTGCTTCAGCAAGACCATTTGTTACCCATCATAATGCTCAAAATTTAGATATGTATTTACGTATCGCATTAGAACTTCCATTAAAAAGACTATTAGTAGGTGGAATGGAAGCAGTCTATGAAATTGGTAGAGTATTTAGAAATGAAGGTATGGATCCAAAACATAATCCTGAATTTACATTAATGGAAGCATATCTTGCATATAGTGATTTAGAAGGTATGATGAACCTAACTGAAAATATGTATCAAACAATTGCCAAAGAAGTAATTGGTAAGATGAATTATAACTGGTATGGACATGAAATCAACTTAGAAGGACCATGGAAAAGAATAAGTATGACAGATGCAATCAAAGAAAAAGTAGGAATAGATTTCAAAAAAGAAATGACAGTAGAAGAAGCCTTAGAACTTGCTAAGGAACATCATATTGAAGTAGAAGAACATGAAAAAACAGTAGGACACATAATCAATCTTTTCTTTGAAAAATATGTAGAAGAAACATTAATACAACCAACATTCTTATATGGTCATCCAATTGAAATTTCACCACTTACTAAGAAAAATCCAGAAGATCCAAGATTTGTAGATAGATTTGAATTATTTATTGCTGGAAAAGAATTCGCTAATGCTTATACAGAACTTAATGATCCAATCGATCAACTAGAAAGATTTGAAGCACAAATTGCTGAAAGAGAATTAGGAAACGATGAAGCAAATGACATCGATATGGACTTTGTTGAAGCTTTAGAATATGGTATGCCACCAGCAGGTGGAATTGGTTATGGAATAGATAGATTATGTATGTTATTCTTAGAACAAGAGTCAATTAGAGACGTTATCTTATTCCCAACAATGAAACAAAGAGATTAAGACTACGATTCCTCGTAGTTTTTTATTATATAAAAAACTATGCTATAATATTTTATAAATAATGAAAATGGAGGAAATATGAAAAAAATATTATTAATCCATGGTTGGAATTATAGAAACTATACTAGCCAAACCAAAGAGACAGATGCATGGCACAACAGAAAAGAAATGGTAGAAGAATTAGAAAAAGACTATGAAGTGTATAAACTAAATTTACCAGGATTTTGTGGAGAAAAAGAACCAAAACAAAGTTGGAATCTAGAAGATTATAGTAATTTCATAAAAGATTATTTAGAACAAAATAAATTGACAGTAGATTATATTTTAGGTTACTCTTTTGGTGGCGCTGTTGCCATAACATACTATTTAAAATATGGAAAAGATGAAAGTATGATTTTAGTTTCACCAGCTATAATTCGCAATGATGACAAATCAAAAAAATTCATAAAAACCCCAAAAGTTTTTGACAAATTAAGAAATATTTTAAGAGATTTTTACTTGATTCATATAGTAAAGACAAATGAAATGGTTTATGGAACAAAATTTTTAAGAGAAACATATCAAAAAATAGTTAGAGTAGATTTAAGAAATAAGGTTGCCACAATTCCAAGCAATAAACTATTAATCATTTACGGAAACAAAGACAAAATGGTAAACCCAAAAGGTGTCATAGATTATTTCAATGACGAATATAAAAAAAGAATTCAGATGATAGAAGGAGGAGGGCATAATATTGGCAGTACCCATCCAAAACAACTTATAGAAATAATTAATAACAATATTTGATAATTAAGGCTACAAAAACAAAAAAAGAGATTGACTACCTACCCAAACGTGCTGGAACCAATCTCATCACCTACATTATAATACACTTTCCTCAAAAAAACAAACTTTCAAATTAACTACAAAATAAAATATATAAATAAACAAAAATATGTTATAATTTATAATAGGGTGATACAAATGAATAAAAAAGGATTTTCATTAATAGAATTATTAGCTGTAATCGCAATCATTGGAATAATCGCTGTAATAACATTTCCCGTTATTGATGACGTAATTACAAATTCAGAAAAAAAGACATTCAAATCAAGCGTTGAAGAGCTAAATCATATAGTCACACTAGATTATGCAGAATTTGCTCGTTCAGGAGCTATCACATATACATTAAACAAAAACGACATCACATGCACTACATGCACCAACAAAATAAAATATCAAGGTGAAATAGAAGATGGAACTGGAACAGTAACCGTTGAAAAAGGGAAAATAACCAACGTAAATATTCAAAATCAATATTACAAAGCAACATTAAACGATAAAGGAAAAGTAGAAGTAACCGAAAAGAAATAGAAAACCTGTTTCTTTTTTTGTCATAAAAATCATAACCCCTAATATAATTAACTAGAACGTACTAGGAGGGATAATATGATAAATAAAAGAGGAATGTGGTTTTTAACGCTTTTTAGTTTGATATTAGTACTTAGTGTATATTACATAACAATGCCAAGTGAATTACTTATGACAACAAACAATGCAAAAAACGAAACAAAAGAAACAAAAACAGTCTCAGCTACTACCGATGAAGAAAGTGAAAGCGCTGAATTAGTAGCTTTAAGAGTAGAGTCAGAAGAGCAAATGCTAGATGAAATAAATGAACTCAAAACAGTATTAACAAGTGCTAAATCCAGCACAGATGAAAAAAACAAAGCATTTGAAAAAATGCAAGAATTAAATCAAAATAGAGGAACCGAAGAATCCATAGAAGCAAAAATAAAAAGTGAACATAAGTTAAAAGCTTTTGTTAAAATAAATGGTAGTGATGTATCAGTCGTTGTTGACAGTACTAAACACGATACTTCACTCGCGAATAAAATAATGCGCACAGTTCAAGGTGAATTCGATAAACACGTTTCTGTGTCCGTAAAATTCCAAAAATAAAACTCTATTTTAGAGTTTTTTCTTTATACTAGGCATTTTCTCTCACTCGTATACAAAACCTGCATAAAATAATATGAGTAAATATAATCCACTTAAGCTTAGGAAGTGAGGGAAATATGAGAAAGGGTATTCTAACTAAAAGAGAACGTGAAGTATTCGAATTATTAATCAAAAACAAAACAACTAATGAAATAGCCGAAGAATTAAAAATAAGTGAAAAAACAGTTCGAAACCACATTTCAAACGCAATGCAAAAACTAGGCGTTAAAGGACGTGCAGGAGCAGTAGTAGAACTATTAAAACTTGGAGAACTTTCATTATAAAAGGTTAATAAAAAACCTTTTTTTTCATATTATTTAAATAGGTGATATCATGCTCAAAAAACTAAGTATCAGAAAAATAGGACTCACAACCGCCGCACTATTCGCATTAACGCTAATCTACCTCATACCAAGTAATGACAATAAACTAGATGTCAGTTCAGAATTAGAATATGTCGCAAAAGTTCAAACCAGTCCCATCTTTTTGATGGATAAAAATAGTTATGCTGCACTCACTGAAGTCGCAGTTTCAGGAACAAACATTGAAGAAAAAGCTAGAGAACTATTAAATATCTTAACAGTAGGGGGCGCCGACAGTAAAATCCCAAGCGGCTTTAGTGCCATAATCCCACCAGATACAACAATAAATAGTATAAAATTAGATGATGACTTATTAAAAGTAGACTTCTCAAAAGATTTTTTAGATGTAAAAAAAGAATTAGAAGAAAAATTAGTAGAAACAATAGTTTATACCTTAACATCAATTGACGGAGTAAATAAAGTAATAATATATATAGACGGTGAAATATTAACCACTTTACCAAAAAGTAAAATAAATCTTCCCAGCACCCTCGATAGAGCATTCGGAATAAATAAACAATACGAATTTACCAAAACCGAAGATATCAACGACGTTACCGTTTATTATATAAATGAAATAAACAATAAATACTATTATGTCCCCGTAACCAAATATTTAAATGATAGTAGAGATAAAATATCAATTATAATAGACGAATTAACCTTAGGCTTTAATCATAATCAAAACCTTATGAGTTTTTTAAGCGAAGAAACCAAACTAGTTTCCAGTAATATTGATAACAAAAAAATGAATCTAGAATTCAATTCATATATATTTGATGATGTCACAACCGAAGAAGTCCTAGAAGAAGTAATATACACAATTTGTCTTTCCGCTAAAGATAATTACGACATCGATGAAGTAGTTTTAACCGTAAATAATAAAGAAATTTACAAAACTACCATGAAAAGTCTTGAAACAAAGAAAAATTTATAGTATAATTAACTTGCACGTGGAAGTGTAAGTTGTCTCAGTAGCTCAGCTGGATAGAGCAACGCCCTTCTAAGGCGTGGGTCCGGGGTTCGAATCCCTGCTGGGACGCCATTTAGAATTTAACCCTTTGATTTCAAAGGGTTTTTATGTGTCACAAAATAAAAAACTACCAAAAATCATTTCCCCTCACTTTACACCATTAAACACATTATTTAACCCATATTTCTTTACAAAAACAGTAATAAACATATATAATAAAAGTAGAGGTGAAACTATGGAAAACAAAACTAGTGACGAACTACTACAATATTTTGAAAAAGTAAAAAATAAAGCGATAACCAAATATAATTTAGAAGGATTAACCGAAGCAGAAATAGGCGAGGCCTTATTTAAGCTTTATACTCTAGAACGCGAAAATGTCAAAGACAATCTTGAAAAAATAATAATTTTAGACTATTCAGAAAACTTTTTAGATGAAATAGCCTCACCATTATTAAGCATGTTAAATCAAATAAAACCAGATACAGAATTTCAAGACAACCAAAATCTATTTTCTATCAGAAACAAATTAGCAAAAACAAATAAAACATTAACCCAAATTACCCTAGATAAATATAATTGTTTTTGTGAAGAAGATATATTAATAGATCAAATTACCAAAGAAGAAAAGCCTATAAATAGCCAGTTGTTAAAAGAAATATTATCAAAACAAGAAGATTTATTCGCATTACCAAAACCCAAATATCCCGAAGTTAGAGCTCGCCACGAATTAAGAGAAAGTAATTATAATCCCGATTACTGGACTGCATACGTTCAAAATATAAATACCAAAACCCATAACATAATAAGTTACTTTGAAGAAACAGAAAAATTAGCAGCCGCCGAAGAATTTATGAACATCGCAAGTCTTTATTATAATTACATGACAAACTATAATAGAATTAATGAAATCGATACAGAAAAAAGGAAAACAATATAACGTTTTCCTTTTTATCTTACTAATTTTAAAGTTTTATCATCACGAACAATAATGTCATCTCTGTCCGCACCAGTACCAATAAACTTAACCGGTGTATCCGTAACTTCTTCGATTCTATTTATATATTTTTTCGCATTATCAGGTAAATCATCAAAATTATCAAATCCACTAATATTTCCAAAATTACCTTCAAACTCTTCATAAATTGGTTCACAATTTTCCAAAAATTCTAAATTAGAAGAAAAAGTATCAATAACCATACCTTTATACTTGTAAGCCGTACAAAGTTTAATTTTATCCATCTTACTAACAGTATCCAAATGATTAATAGCTAAAGCTGTGACTCCATTAACCATAACCGCATAATTAAGGGCAACCAAATCAAGCCAACCACAACGTCTAGGCCTTCCCGTAGTCGTTCCGTATTCATGGCCAAGTTCTCTAATCATGTCACCAGTTTCACCAAATTCCTCGGTTACAAAAGGGCCTTCACCAACTCTAGAAGAATAAGCCTTAATAACCCCATAAACATTGTTAATATAACGTGAGCCAATTCCACATCCAGTACTAACACCGCCAATTGTTGGATTAGACGAAGTAACAAAAGGGTAGCTACCAAAATCAATATCCAATAAAGTAGCCTGCGCACCTTCACAAAGAATTCTCTCATCATTTTTAATCGCTTTATGCATCATACTAGTAGTATCGCAAACATATTCTTTCAACATCGAAGCCAAAGCCTTATATTCCTCTAAAATTGAATCATAATCTAAAGGTTCATAACCATAAGCCTCAATAATCTTATTTTTATTATCCAAGTTTCTTTTAAGTAACTTATCAAAATCATCAGAAATAAAATTTTCCATACGAATTCCTGATCTTTCAAACTTATCACAATAAGCTGGACCAATTCCTCTTTTAGTAGTTCCAATTTTATTTTCGCCCCTAGATTCCTCCAAAATACCATCCATAACAATATGATAAGGAAGTATCAAATGAGCCTTGTCACTAATATACAAATTACTTACAGAAAATCCACAAGTCTTCAAACTTTCAATTTCCTCACATAAAACCTTAGGATCAATGACAACACCATTACCTAAAACAGCCTTAATATTTTCATTTAAAATTCCACTAGGTAACAAATGAAAAGCAAACTTTTGACCATCTACCTTAATAGTATGGCCAGCATTGTTTCCACCTGAAAACCTCACCGCATAATCAGAAGATTTAGAAAGGTAGTCAATTATTTTTCCTTTTCCCTCATCACCATAAAATAGTCCTAATACAACATTTACATTCTTCACTTCAAACCCTCCCATATCAGTTTAATATAACCAAAAATCAAAGTCAAGAAAAAACTAGAAATTCTAGTTTTAAGTAGTAGGAACAATTTTATATAAACCAGTTCCATGAGAAGATTTTAAATAAACAGATTTATTTTTCATAATATCAACATCAAATTCAGAAACACTATTATAAAAATAAACATTAAAACCATTTTTCTGAAGAACATCATACACATACTTCATATTTTCACCAATCAGATGAAACTCCTCAAATAATAAACTATTATTAACGATATATTCGCCAATCTTTTTATGAATTTTCTTAGACATCTTGCCAAGTTCTAAAATATCACCTAAAATAACAACCTTATTATTAGCATCTAAATTCCAAAAATAATCAAGACCACTAATCATCGTTTCATAAGAAGCATTATAACAATCATCAATTAAAATATTTTTACCAATAATTCTTTTCTCCATTCGGCTAGGAGCACTCCTAAATCTGCTTATACCCTTAACAATATTTTTAATATCCATTCCCAAAAGTAAACCAATTTTCATCGCACAAATAGAGTAGTTAATCAAATAATCCATATCACTGTTAATATTAACTTTGTATTTTTTACCATTAATCAAAGCCGCATATCTTAATTTCTCACCAAAAACAATATTACTAATATTTTCATCACCAACGCCGTAATCAATTACCTTAGAACCCTTAACCTTAGCCTTTTTAAGTAACTCATCATCCATATTGCGCAAAAAGTAACTAGAACCCTTAGAAATACTTATTTTCTCCTTTAAAGTATTTTTTAATCTTCCAAAATTTCCAATATGCGCTGTTCCAATATTCGTAACTAAAGAAATAGTAGGCTTACATATATCCCTTAAAAACTTAATTTCTCCCTTATGATTAGTTCCAAGTTCCAATAAAACAACATCCTCATTATTATAATTTATTAAAGTAAGAGGCATACCAATATGATTATTATAATTACCAGTCGTACTTAAAACATTAAATTCTTCTCTTAAAACACTAAAAATCATTTCTCTTTGACTAGTTTTACCAAAACTACCAGTTAAAGCAATCACTGGAACATCTATTTTATTACGCATTATTCGCGCCAAATCTTGTAAAGCCAAAAGGCAATCATCAACCTCAATAATAACTAAATCAGGATTTAACTTTAAAGCCGAAGAAACAATATCCAAATGATCACGTTCAACAAAAAAGCCACTAATCCCATTTTTAACACCATTTAAAATATAATCATGTCCATCAGTATTACCTTTAAGCGGAATAAAAATAGTATTCTCACAAACATCATTAGTGTTTATAGAAAAATTAACACTTAAATCTAAATCGCCATTTACTAAATTAGAATTTTTAATTTCAAGTATTTCTTTAACCTTCATATTAACCACCCTTAATACACAAATATTATAATATATATTATATGGTATTACAATTAAAATATTAAATAAAATGTAAAGAAGCCCATTCAAATATTTATATTTTTAATCAAAGATGTTATAATAACAATAGTAAAGGAGCATACAAAATGAATAATACAATAAAAGACATAAAAGCTAGAGAAATATTAGATTCAAGAGGAAATCCGACTGTCGAAGCCGATATAATCTTAAGCAACGGTATTACAGCTACTGCTAGCGTTCCAAGCGGTGCCTCAACTGGGCAAAGAGAAGCTTTAGAATTAAGAGATAAAGATAATAGATATATGGGAAAAGGTGTCCAAAAAGCCGTAAATAACATCAAAAATATAATAAAACCCGCATTAATAGGTTTAGATGTAAGCAACCAAAAATTAATAGACCAAACAATGTTAGAACTTGACGGAACCGAAACAAAATCAAACTTAGGCGCTAATGCCATACTAGCAGTTTCAATGGCCGTATTAAAAGCCGCAAGTCTATCAAATAATCAAGAATTATATGAATATATTGGAAATGGAAAGATTCTTCCAAAACCAATGATGAATATTTTAAACGGTGGAATGCACGCCGATAACGGATTAGATTTCCAAGAATTCATGATAATTCCAAACGCAGGCACCATAAAAGAAAGAGTTAGAATTGGAAGTGAAGTATTCCATAATCTAAAAAAAGTATTAAAAGAAGCCGGATATAATACTAACGTTGGTGATGAAGGCGGATTTGCCCCAAACTTCCAAACTAATAAAGAAGCCTTAGATTCCATTATAAAAGCCATAAAAGAAGCCGGGTATACTCCAGGAGAAGATGTCAATATTGCTCTAGATGTAGCCGCTTCAGAATTTTATGAAGATGGATTATATAACCTAAAAGGCGAAAATAAAAAATTAACTACCGACGAACTTATAGAATACTACGAAAACTTAATCCAAGAATACCCAATTGTTTCAATAGAAGATCCCGTAGACGAAAACGATTGGGAAGGGTTTACCAAAATAACTGAAAAACTAGGAAATAAAATTCAGTTAGTAGGGGATGACCTATTCGTTACCAATAAAAAATACTTACAAAAAGGCATAGATTTAAAAGCCGGAAATGCTATTTTATTAAAAGTAAATCAAATCGGTACAATTACCGAAACCCTAGAAACAATAAATATCGCCAAACAAAATGGCTATAAAACAATAATTTCTCATAGAAGTGGGGAAACAGAAGACACAACCATTGCCGATTTAGCCGTTGGACTAGATTTAGGACAAATAAAAACAGGTTCACTTTCAAGAACCGATAGAGTAGCTAAATATAATAGATTAATTAGAATAGAAGAAAAAATAAATGGTGATGCAAATGAATAAAAAAGGATTTACATTAATCGAACTATTAGGCGTTATCGTATTACTAGTATTAATCGCCATGATTACCATACCAGTAATCAGTTCAGGAATAAAACAAGGCAAAGAAAACGCCGATAGGCAAATTAAAGAAAATATCGTTTTAGCCGCTAGAAACTGGGCTGCTGATAATAAACAGACATTAGTAGATAATCCTACATATAATGTAACAATAACCACATTACAAAATAGTGGATATATTGATAAAGATATCAAATTGCCGTCAACCGACGAAGTTATAACAAATGCCTGTGTTGAAATAAAAGATGTAACCAAATCAGGAGCAGTTAAAAGACAATACGAATATACATATAAAGAAAATTGCTAGAAAAAAAGATGTTAACCAACTTTAACATCTTTTTTTACATCCATAATTACCGGTAATATAATAGGTTTCCTTCCTGTATGAGTATTAACGTAATTAGAAACTGAATTAATAATTTCTGCTTTTATTTCTGAATAATTAACGCCAGTTTTTATTACCTTATTTATAGCATCCTTACTTAATTTTTCTAATTTCTTTAATAACAGAGTATTATCATTAACAAGTACAAAGCCTCTAGTTATAATACTAGGATTACCTAATAATTGATTAGTTTTAGTATCAATATTAGCAATGACAACAATAATACCATCATTAGCCATAATCTTACGATCTTTCATCACCGCATTACTAATATCACCAATACGGTTACCATCAACATAAACATCTCCAGCTTGAATTTTACCACCTTGTCTAACAGTGCCATCCTTTAAGATTAAAACATCACCATTACCCAAAACAAAAGTATTTTCCTTAGGCATTCCGCATTCAATAGCTAAATCTGCATGAGTTTTAAGCATTCTATATTCACCATGGAAAGGCATAAAATATTTTGGATTAATAAGTCTAAGCATAAGCTTAAGCTCATCTTGGTTACCATGTCCACTAGTATGAATATCTCTTAAAGAAGTATTAGTATAAACAGTAACACCCTTTAAATATAATTTATTGATAGTTCTAGAAATACTAACGGCATTTCCAGGAATAGCCGATGATGAGAATATAACAACATCATCATCTCTAAGTTTAATTTGTCTAAAAGTACCATTCGCAATTCTACTTAAAGCCGCTAAAGGCTCACCTTGACTTCCGGTACATAATAAACAAATTTTATCTGATGGGTAATTCTTAGCTTCCTCTGGAGTAATAAATATATCTTTATGTTTAATATATCCGCCTTCAATAGAAATTTCGATATTATTAGTCATACTTCTACCAAATACACAAATTTTACGACCATGTCTCTTACAAGTATCAACAATATGTTTAAGCCTGTAAATGTTAGACGCAAACGTCGCAATAATAATACGGCTGTTATGACGACTAAATAATTCCTCTAAAGTTTCATCAACCTTAGATTCACTATTACTAAAACCTTCACTCATCGCATTAGTACTATCACTCATTAATAAAGTAACACCTTCAGCGCCAAGTTTAGCCATTTTGTGAATATTAGCCATAGGTCCAATAGGGGTTAAATCAAATTTAAAGTCACCAGTAGTAACAACATTACCATTAGGTGTATGAATACACATTCCATGAGAATCTGGAATAGAGTGAGTTGTTCTAAAAAACTCAACCGTTAAATATTTGTATTTAAATACATCCTTTTCCGTATATACATGTAAATTATTATATTTAATACCACGGTCTTCTAACTTTCTTCTAATAAGACCAACTGCCTGATTTGGTGCATAAATATTAGGAATATCAACCATTTGTAATAAAAATGGAATACCACCAATATGATCTTCATGTCCGTGTGTAATAAATAGCCCCTTAATTTTGTGCTCATTTTGTTTTAAAAAAGTATAATCAGGAATAATATAATCAATTCCCATTAAATCTCCCTCTGGAAATAAATTACCCGCATCAGTAATAATAATTTCATCTTTATGCATTACACAATACATATTTTTTCCGACTTCACCAAGTCCTCCTAAAGCGAAGACTGCAGTTTCATCGTCTTTCAAAAAATTCATAAATTCTCCTTTCTTAAGATTAAAAAACTGACTTAATACATTATATACTTTTTTTAAAGCTTTGGCAAGTTGAAAGGGCCATTTACAAAAAAGATAAAAACATGTTATAATTATAACAATGTCCTAGTAGCTCAGCTGGATAGAGCAATCGCCTCCTAAGCGATAGGTCGGAAGTTCGAATCTTCTCTAGGACGCCATTATAAAAATAAGCTCTCGCAGATGAGGGCTTTTCTTTACTAATAAAATTAAATATGATCTTTAATTAAATTGATTTGCGTATTAAAACCAAAGTGAAACTTATGTGAAATAAAAGACAAAAATTTCAAATAACATCAAAACCGTGTTATAATAAAAAAAGAAAAATATAATAAATAAGAGGTGATAATATGGATATAGCTTTATTTTATGGCCTAACAATTCTTGCAATAGTAATTGTTTTAGGAGCTCAAATATACGTAAATAGTTCATATAAAAAATATTCAAAAATAAAAAATACCAAAGGAATAACCGGAAAAGAAGCTGCAAGATACATTTTAGACAAAAACGGCTTAGAAAATATCAAAGTAGTAGAAACCGGTGGACATCTAAGTGATCACTATGATCCATCAAGTAAAGTAATTAGACTATCAAGTAATGTCTATAATGGTGATTCTGTAGGCGCTGTAGCTGTAGCTAGTCATGAATGCGGCCACGCTATCCAAGATAAAGATGGATACATTTTCATGAAAATTAGGTCAGCACTAGTTCCAATCACAAACTTCTCATCTTATGCCGGTTACTTAGCTATCATCATTGGAATAATCTTCGCATCATTAAAATTAATATGGATAGGAATTATTCTAGAAATAGTTATTTTAGTATTCCAATTAGTAACCTTGCCAGTAGAAATAGATGCCAGTAAAAGAGCCTTAAAAGAAATAAAAAATGGAAATCTATTAGATACAAAAGAACACAAAGGCGCTAAAACAATGCTTACAGCCGCTGCCTTAACCTATGTAGCCAGTGTAGCCGCCGCAATCCTTGAACTTGCAAGATTGGTTTTAATGTTCGGTAGGGATGATTAATGTCAAACTTCCTAAGAATGATGTATGGAAGATATGGAGTAGATGAGCTTTCTAAGCTCCTCTTTTGTACTTATATCATAATATTTATAATAGGTCTATTTATCAAAATATTTATTCTCGATATGGTAGGCCTATTATTACTGTTCATCGTAATATTTAGATTTTTTTCTAAAAACATTTATAAAAGAACAAAAGAAAATCAGAAATATTTAAAAATAAGAAAGAAAATATTAAAACCATTTAAAAACATAAAAAGGAATTTTAAAGAAAGAAAAGAAGCAGTTTATAAAAAATGTCATAAATGTAAAACAACTTTAAAATTACCACTTCCTTATGAAAGAGGAATAAAACACACAAAATGTCCAACATGCAAAAACAAAATTACATTTCTTTGTCTAAGAAAACAAAAAATAGAAATAATCACCGATAATGAAAGGATGAAAAAATGATAAAATTACTTAAAAATCTAACAAAAAAAGACCTTCTTTTGGCCTTAATAAGTTTCATACTAATTGTGTTTCAAGTATGGCTAGATTTAAAAATGCCAGATTATATGTCAGAAATAACCGTATTAGTCCAAACAGAAGGAAGCAAAATGAAAGATATTCTCCTAAATGGGGGAGGTATGCTACTATGCGCTTTTGGTAGCTTAATAGCTGCAGTCATTGTAGGATACCTAATTTCAATAATAGCTGCCGACTTTTCAAAAAGAGTAAGAAAAAAACTCTTTACTAAAGTTCAAAAACTAGGATTAGGCGAAGTAAAAAACTTCCAAACAAGTAGTTTAATAACTAGAACCACCAACGATATAACTCAAGTAGAAATGTTAATCGCTATGGGATTACAACTATTAGTAAAAGCTCCAATAACCGCTATTTGGGCCATTACTAAAATCCTAAATAAAAGTTGGGAGTGGAGTGCCCTTACCGCAGTAGCAGTCCTAATACTACTATCAACAATTGGTATTATCGTTATGATAGTAATGCCAAGGTTTAAAATAGTTCAAAAATTAACCGATAAATTAAACGGCGTAACAAGAGAAAATCTAACCGGTATTAGAGTAGTAAGAGCTTTCAATGCCGAAAAATACGAAGAAGAAAAATTTAACGAAGTAAATACCAAACTAACAAATACCCAACTATTTAACCAAAAAACATTCGCTATATTAATGCCAATTATGTATTTAGTAATGTACTTTTTAACCCTTTCAATTTACTTCGTTGGAGCCTACATAATCAAAGATTCATTAATGGCCGATAAATTAAACTTATTTGGAGATATGATCGTCTTCTCATCTTACGCAATGCAAGTAATCATGTCATTCCTAATGTTAGCCATGATATTTATGATTCTCCCAAGAGCCCAAGTTTCCGCAAAACGTATAAATGAAGTATTAGATACTAAAGAATCAATTGAAAACGGATACTTAAAAGAAAACAAAACAAACGAAACAGGAACCGTAGAATTTAAAAACGTATCATTTAAATATCCAGATGCCGAAGAATATTTACTTAAAAATATAAACTTCAAAGTAAACAAAGGCGAAACCGTAGCCTTCATTGGCTCAACAGGTTCAGGAAAATCAACCCTAATAAATCTAGTTCCAAGATTTTATGACGTAACTGATGGAGAAATACTAGTTGACGGCGTAAACATTAAAGACTATGACGAAAACTACCTTCATAATAAAATAGGATATATTCCACAAAAAGCTGTCCTATTTAATGGTGATATAAACTATAACGTTTCATACGGTGATAACGGAAAAGAAGAAATAACAAAAGAAAAAATCAAAGAAGCCATTAAAGTAGCCCAAGGCACAGAATTTGTAGAAAAAATGGATGATAAATATGAAACCCATATTGCTCCTGGAGGAACCAATATTTCAGGCGGTCAAAAACAAAGATTAGCCATCGCCAGAGCCATCGCTAGAGATCCAGAAATATACATCTTCGATGATTCATTCTCAGCCTTAGACTATAAAACCGATGCAACATTAAGAAAAGAACTAAAAAAATACACCAAAGACGCTACAAGCTTGATAGTTGCTCAAAGAATTGGAACAATTATGAATGCCGATAAAATAGTAGTATTAGATAATGGAGAGTGCGTAGGAATTGGAACCCATAAAGAATTACTTAAAAACTGTGAGGTCTATAAACAAATAGCGCTATCACAACTTTCAAAGGAGGAATTAGAAAATGCCTAGACCTGGTGGACCAAATGAAAAAACACCTCAAAAAGCCAAAAACTTTAAAGAAGCCATAGGAAGACTCTTTAAAGAATTAAAAAGCTTCAATATTTTAATCACAATTGCTCTAATTCTAGCCGCCTTAGGTTCAGTACTTTCCATAATCGCTCCAGATAAACTAGCTGATATTACAGATCAAATATCCGATGGACTTGTAGTCAATAAAGATAATTTAGAAACCATTTCTAAAAAAACCACTGAAAGTTTAAACGAAGATACATTAAAAGAAGAACTTCCTAAAATATTAAGTCTTAATATAAACGAAGAAACAAACTTTAAAATAGCAGCTTCCAGCGCAATAACCCCAGAAGAAAAACAAAAATATATGGAAGCCATGAATGAAATAAGTACATCCTCAGATAAAACCAAAGCCTTAGAAAAACTAACAGAACTTCCAAATTCTATTTTAGAAATAATTCTTCCAGAAACAACATATGAAAACCAAAAAGTAACAACTAAAGATAAAATAGAATTATTAAAACTAACCCAAGAAGAAAATAAAAAAGATATTAAATTTCCAGAAAGTATTCAAAATATCTTATTTAAAACTTTTGAAATAGATAAAACCAAAATAACTCCAAAAGATCAAGCGAGGTTTATCGAAATCATGAGTACTTTAGATAAAGATGCACAGGTAAACGAACTATACTCAAAGATAGATGAAATGCCAAAAAACATCAAAAAAGTAGTAGAACCATATATGAATATGGATAAAATTAAAGCCATCGCTTTATTCTTGGTAACCCTATATTTATTAAGTGCCTTATTTACTTATATTGAAACAGTAATCATGGCAACCGTATCAAATAAATTTGCCAAAAGACTAAGAAATAGTATCTCAGAAAAAATAAATACACTTCCACTTAAATACTTTGATAAACATCAGGCAGGGGATACCTTATCAAGAGTTACAAACGACGTCGATACAATCGCTCAATCAATGAACCAATCATTATCAAGCCTAGTAAGTGCAGTAACCCTTTTCATAGGAACAATAATAATGATGTTCGTAACCAATTGGATAATGGCCCTAACCGCAATAATTTCAAGTTTACTAGGCTTTAGCTTAATGTTCCTAATTCTTGGAAAATCACAAAAATACTTTGTAGCTCGACAAGTTGAACTAGGAAACTTAAACGGTCATATCGAAGAAATATATTCCGGACTAAACGTTGTTAAAGCATACAACGGGCAGGAAGAAGCAAACAAAAAATTCGATGAATATAATAATAAAGTATATAATGCAAATCAAAAAAGCCAATTTTTATCAGGCTTAATGATGCCAATAATGTCATTCGTTGGAAACTTTGGCTATGTAGCTGTTTGTATAGTAGGGGCTTTACTAACCGTAAATAACGTAATTAGTTTTGGTGTTATTGTAGCCTTCATCGCCTATGTAAGACTATTTACATCACCACTTTCACAAATTGCTCAAGCTCTTACATCATTACAATCTACAGCTGCAGCTTCAGAAAGAGTATTTGAATTCTTAGACGAACCTGAAATGAAATCCGAAGAAAACATAAAAAAACACTTAAACAAAAAAGATGTTAAAGGTGAAATAGAATTTGAAAACGTTATATTCAAATATGATGGTAACGAAAAACCAACAATTAATAACTTCAGTGCCAAAGCAAAACCTGGACAAAAAATCGCCATCGTTGGACCAACAGGTGCCGGAAAAACAACAATGGTAAACTTGCTAATGAAATTCTATGATATAAATGATGGTGATATCAAAATAGATGGAATATCAACCAAAGATTTAACAAGGGACAATATCCATGAACTATTTACAATGGTTCTTCAAGATACGTGGCTATTTGATGGGACAGTCAAAGAAAATATCGTTTATAATAGAGAAAATATCAGTGATGAAAAAATAAAAGAAGTATGTGATACTGTTGGTATTTCACATTTTATCAAAACCTTACCACACGGATATGACTCAAAAATAGATGATAACGATAGCGTATCAGCTGGTCAAAGACAATTGCTAACAATTGCTAGAGGAATGATAGAAGATACACCATTCCTAATCTTAGATGAAGCAACCTCAAACGTTGATACCAGAACTGAAGAATTAGTTCAAAAAGCTATGGATGAACTTACAAAAGGAAAAACATCATTCATTATTGCTCATAGATTATCAACTATCAAAAATGCCGATTTAATCTTAGTAATGAAAGATGGAAACATTATCGAACAAGGAAATCATGAAGAATTAATGAAACAAAAAGGATTCTATGCTGAACTTTATAATTCACAGTTCGAGCTATAAGCAAGAATAACAACAAAAAAACATCAGAAAAATTGAAGAAACTCTATTCAAAACGAATAGGGTTTTCTTGTTTATTCACCGACTTTACACAAAAAGCCTTTTTTATTTCATAGATACCTTGACAGACATAGTACTATATGATACCATGTAAACGAAAGAGGTGATAAATTGTCTATAACATCAGATATAATAAGAGGACACACTGAGACAATAATACTCGCACATCTAAACGAAAAAGATAGCTATGGTTATGAAATAAATAAAACGATAAAAGAAAAAACTAAAGGCGAGTACGAATTAAAAGAAGCCACACTTTACTGTGCTTTTAAAAGATTAGAAGAAAACGAACTAATCGAATCATATTGGGGTGATGAAAATTTAGGCGCTAGAAGAAAGTACTACCGCATCACCGTCAAAGGTAAAAAAGCATATGAAAGAGATAAAGAAGATTGGAAACAAACAAAAAAAATAATCGATAAATTAATTTAGGAGGATATTATGGAAAAAATAAAAAAATATGTAAACGAATTATTTAAAGACGCACCAAAAACAAATAAAGCAGAAGAATTAAAAGAAGAATTATTGTTAGATTTAACCGAAAAATATAACGATTTAATAGAAGAAGGGAAAACCAAAACTGAAGCCTATAACGAAGTAATCTCCAGTATAGGTGATACTACCGAACTTATTAATAGTTTAAATAAACCAGAACCAAAGACAAATGAATATCGAAAGAAAACCGCACTAGTAGTATCTGTAAGTGTATTTATTTATATTTTATCAATAGTAGCTGTAACAGTTTTAGCCGAAACAGGAGCTCCTGATTTTGCTATTGCATCAGGATTTTTAACCTTAGTAGCTATCGCAACATGCTTACTTATTTATCACTTTATGTCACTACCTAAAAATAACGAAGTAGAAGTAAAATCAGTAAAAAAAGAAAATAACAAAGTAAAAGACGGAATAAATGCAATTATATGGATATCAGTTACAATCATTTATATTCTAGTTAGTTTCTTAACTTCCGCATGGCATATAACTTGGGTTATATTCTTAATGGGTGCAGTTGTTCAGGAAATAGTAAAACTTTGTTTAGAACTAGGAGGTAAATAAAATGGATAAAACGATAAAAATATTACAAATCTGTCTTTTAATAGTTTTATTAGTAATACTTTTTGGAATATTAATGTGGGGTCTAAACAAGGACAATTACTCATTTAATAAAGAAACAAAACAAGTTAAAAATGAAACTATTTCTTTAGAAAATATAGACCAAATAAACTTCAGTACAAAAAGTAACGACGTCGAAATATATGTAAGTAATACAAATGAACTTAGAGTAGTTCAATATAGTAGTAAAAAAACTAAAGAAAAAGATTTGTTTACTTATAAAAAAGAAGCAAATACCTTAACACTAAAAGATAATTATAATGACTTTTGTATCGGCTTTTGCTTTAATGTAGGCACAAGATATGAAATATATCTTCCAAATACTTATACAAAAAATTTAACCATAAATGAAATTTCAGGCGATATCACTATAAATGAATTAGATATAAACTTAAACAATCTATCACTAAATACGACCAGTGGTGATATTGAAATAAATAACAACATAAAAGCAAACAATATAAGAATAGATACCAAATCAGGTGAAATACAAACAAATAACATTGAAGCAAACAATGCAAATATCGAAAGTATTTCGGGCGATTTATATTTAAAATCACTAACAAGCAAAGATATTTATATGCACACTATTTCAGGTGAAGTAGAAGTAAATAAAATAGTAGGTAAATTAGATATCAAAACAACTAGCGGCGATATTGAAATAGACCACTTCACCATCAAAGGTAACTCAAAAATAAATTCAACTTCAGGAGAAATTAATGTAAATCTAAATAAAAATTCACATTGTAACGTTCTATTAAATAGTGTAAGCGGTGATAAGAACCTGCCAAATAATTCATCACTAGTTGGTAAAGGAACATATAAACTAGAAATAAATACGACCAGTGGCGATATCGAAGTAAAATAATGTAAATAATAAATAATGTAATATGCGATATATTTTGAATTTGGTGAAGAGGCGAAACTGCTATCATTGTTTGAATGGTATTCAGGTAATGATGCAATCGATATTCAAAATATCCAACAGCAATATAGTTTAGATGAACGCATGTTTTATGGTTTTCCTATATCAAAATATGAGTATTATTTGATTATGAAAAATTTATTAAATAATATTAATATTAATTTTAATGATAAAATTAAAATACTTCAAAGATAAAAATATAGTATAATATAAGAAGAGGGAGTAAGATAATTATGAATGATATTAATATTGAAGATTTAAAATACAAAAGTGAATATGGTATTAATCACGGAAAGTATCAAAACGGTTATAGAATTGTTTACTTTTATGAAGATGGCAATTATTCAGTTGGAACATTTAGCGGAAGTGTAGAAGATTTTATGATGGATTTTGTAGAAGTGGAACCTATAGAAGATGAAAATGATATTCCAGCTTTTATATCTATTGAAGATTTATTAGAACGATATTTAAATGTTTTACCAAATGTGGCTGAAGTTGCACTTTATAAAACGGATGGAACTTGTATAGAAAAAAAATCACGAAAAAAAGTTAAATAAATTCATATATGTATAATAAAGCATCAATATTTTGAAACATCCAAATTTTTATTGGATGTTTTTAAGCATTTTAAATAATATGGTTTGTATTAAATTTACATAATGATTTCTTTTAATTTGTTAAATTTAAAGAAATATGTTAAAATACCAAATGCTTTAAAGGGGAGATACTATGAAAACAAGACTTAATCTAACATGGAAAGATGATCTACCATACATCATTAACGAAGAATACTTAAAACCCTATATATATGATTTGCTCGAATTTCTAGACGGTTTAGATTATATGAATAACTTAGACTTTGCTAAAAAAGTAATGATGAGTCAAGAACTTAAAGCCAATAATATCATCGAAGGAATAACCGATGATTTATCACTAATAGACGAAGTAATTGATTCAATCGCCCAAAATATATCCGAAGAAAGAAAACAAAGAATCATCAATTTATACCACGGATATAACTATATTTTAAGTCATCAAGATATAAATAAAGATAGTCTAAGAGAACTATATTCATATTTAAGTGAAGATATTTTAGATGAATACGGAAAAGAAAATACAGGAGAGTATTATAGAACAAAACCAGTTTATATAAGAAAAAGAAGTAGACTAGATGCCTATACCGAAGGAATTGAAGTAGATAAAATAGATGATCATATGAACAGGCTTCTAGAATTCTTAAATAATGAAATGCCAAATAACGAAATGGAAGCCTTTATTAAATCACAGATTGCCCATTTTTACTTCGTTTATATTCATCCATATTTAGATGTAAACGGAAGAACCAGTAGAACACTCGCAATGTGGTATTTGCTTAATAACGAAAGCTATCCATATATAGTTTTCAATAGAGCCATTTCATTTGCGAGGAGAGACTATGAAACATATATTGCAAATTCCATCAATAAAGGCGAAGTAACTTTATTCTTAAGATATATGCTAACCCAAGTTCAAACCGAACTTGAAAAAGAGCACATCATTCACGGAATAGAAAAAAATGCTGGCTTTGATTTAACCAAAGAAGAACACCAAATGATGGAATATTTACTTTCAATGAAAGGAACAATGACTGCTAAACAATTAGCTACTTTCTACAATAGGTTTAATCAAAAAACATCAATCAGTGCAGTCGTAAAACAAAAAATAGAGCCACTAATAGAAAAAGAAATTTTAATGCGAAAAGGCAATACTACTAAAAGCTTTTCAAACGGCGAAACTAACTTCTGGCTTGGAATTAATCCTGAATTAGCCGAAGAAACGCCAAAAATAAAAACATTAAATATAAAAAGTTTTATTTAATAAGGCACAAAAAAGTGCCTTTTATTGTTATAAAACAAATAAAATTATGGTAATATATAAATATGAAGAATATTAAAAAAATAATCACAATCATTTTATTACTATTAATATTAATAATCATCTCATTATTCTTATATAATGACTATCGTGTTAAACATGCCAAAATAGACGTTAAAACCGTTGATAACTTAGATATTGAAGTATATAGTGAAGTAAAATTAAAAGATTTAATTAAATCCATAAACGGAAAATTATTAAAAAACGAAACAATAAATACAAAAAAGACAGGAAAACAAACTATTAAATTCGAATATATAAATGATGAAAATATAAAAGTACCATATTCATTCGATATAAACATCGTAGACACCACCGCACCTATACTAAGTGATGCCAAAGCCATCACGCTAACCAAAGGATATGAAGGAAAATTGGAAAATAAAATTTTCTGCGCTGATAACTACGATGATAATCCAAAATGTGAAATAATAGGGGACTATAATTTAAACGAAGTTGGGGCTTATAACATTACTTATAAAGCCACAGATAGTAGTAACAACGAAACCACAATCCCACTCACACTAAACATTATCGAAAAAGAAAATAACATTAAACCTCAGGAACCAACAACTACTAACTTCGAAGATATAAAAAACAAATATAAAAAAGAAAATACCAAAATAGGTATCGACGTTTCATATCATCAAGGAGATATCGACTTTCAAAAAGTAAAAGAAGCAGGTGTAGAATTTGCTTTTATAAGAATAGGCTATGGTTATGATAAAGAAGGCAAAAATGTTTTAGATACTAATTTTATCCAAAACATTAAAGGTTTTAATGAAGTAGGTATTCCAGTAGGTATATATTTCTTTTCCTATGCTGAAAATGACAAAGAAGCCAAAAAACAAGCACAGTGGGTCCTTAAAAAAATAAAAAAATACAAAATAGAACTTCCAGTAGTATTTGATTGGGAAAACTGGACAAATTACCAAGACTACAACTTATCACTATATCACTTAAATTCTATCGCCAATACCTTCATCAAAACAGTAGAAGACAAAGGATATAAAGGTATGCTTTATAGTAGTAAAAACTACTTACAATATGCTTGGAACGATAATTATAATGTTTGGGTTGCCCACTATAATGAAAATGTCAATTACGAAAACATTTATAATCTATGGCAAATATGTGATGATGGTAAAGTTGACGGAATAGATAAAACAGTTGATATAGATATAATGTACGAATAAGATACTTTAATTAGTAAAGTATCTTTTTTAATGATATAATATAAAGGATGAAATGAAGTGATAATATGATAGATAGAGCAAAAGATTATTTTATTTTAGCAGATCAATATTTAGAAACCAGCAAATTATTGTTAAAAACAATGATTGAAAGTGGTAATTTAAATTGTGGGTTTGGTTCAAGTGAAATAGAGGCTAGAAGTAATATGATAAAAAACTCTAACAAAAGTGATTCAACATTATTTATACCCGCACTTTTTAACTGTTATCAAGGAATTGAACTATTCATTAAAGGGGTATTATTGCTAAATAATAGTGAGATTAAACAAGAACATGAAATGGCCAACATGATAGAAACATTAAAGAATATATATGGAGAAACAAATGAAATATATAAAGAACTTAATGGCTTTTATAAACGACAAACCGAAATTATAACAAAATTTAAGAAAATAAATAATATTACTACAACCAAAGAATTATATGAATCTTTAAGATACCCTGAAAATAAGGGGAAACATTACAATTATTTCGTTTTAAAATATAACGACAATGATGGAATAATAACATTTAATTATATAATAGATACAATAAATAAAATAAGAAATATAGTGATAGAGGAATTCAATAAATATAGGTAAAGGGAGGAAATAATATTTATGCTAAAATATGATATAAATATAAACATCGAATTAGATGAAGAAGCGAAGAAAAATTTAATTAAGTATTTAAAACAATTAATTGATAGATTTGTAGAAGAGAATTCCATAACATCCCTACATAAAATAATTTTTACTGATGATTGGGATAAGGAAATTTCAGATTATCAAGAAAGTCACGGTTTGCCAATCGAATATACAAATACAAAGTATGGCTCAGCTTCAGCAAAAACGTTAAAAATAAAAATAGAAAAAAAGACAAAATGTGTAATTTTTTTTAGGAAAGAAATATTATTAGCAATAATACAACAGGAGGGGTTTGGAATATTACATTTGTTTCATGAGTTGTCGCATATATATTATTTTGAAAAAATTGGTAACAGCCTTGATCATTTGAATGAGAAATATGCATTAAGTTCTAATTTGACAGAAAGCACCAAAAAATTTGCTTTAATAATGTGGGAGGAATACTTTGCTTCCCGTTTTCTATGTCGTTATTTATTTGGAAGCACTGATTGTTATATTGGTATTCTTATAGAGCAATACAAAATAATAAAACGCGATATAGAAAAAGAAATTGATGATTACCGATATCATAGTGATATAAATAAACTATTTATTTTAGCAAAAGAAAAAATGACTTTATTAAACACGTATATGAGTTATTCATGCGGAATGATTTGTGGTTTAAATGATGACAGAAATTCTTTGTTGAACGATATAACTAAACTGCTGAAAGAATCAACTGGACTATTTGAAATATGGGAAAAGATGTATATAAAATATGATGAAATATATATGAAATTTCCAACATTAGAAAATATAGATTCAAAACTAGCTGAGTTAACCGCCTTATTTATTGAAATGTATAACCATTTTGGCATATACCCCAAGCAATTAGACAATGGTCAGTTATATATTGATGTCCCACTTTAAGATAGGTATTAAAATAATACGTGAAAATAAATAAGATACTTTAATTAGTATCTTTTTATTATTATATATAACCAAATTTCATAAATATCATATATTATCCTAGGAGGAGATACGTTTATGAATAATTTACAAGTCGTAGTTGATGCCGGACATGGAGGA
>CANRSQ010000004.1 GCA_947642475.1 uncultured Mycoplasmatota bacterium | reverse complement strand
GATAAAATTTTTTCATTTGCCTTAAATCACTATAATCATATCCAGGACCATACAACTTGGTTAATTCTATGCTTAGATTTTTTATAAAACTATTTCCATATTTAATTTTATCTTCGTTATGGGCTTTTACTATTTCTTTTCCAATGCTCCAGTTTGTAGTTAATTTATCATTTTCTTTTTGGATATTTCTTACTTTGTTATTAACTAGATTATTTTCAATCAATGTTTTAATATTTGATGTATAGATATCTTCTTTTATTTTGTTCATATTTCCTCCTTGTTTGATAGTTTAAATTGCCCCTATATATATAACATACGATATTTGTAGGGCGAATTCCTTGTTAAAAATGAAAAAAGTTACAAAATAATGAAATTTTAATGAAAATTATTGGTGATATGATGTAAATCTATCTTTTTGTTTATAATTTTGATATAATACTATCTGGTGAAGAAAATGAAAAAAATTCTTATAATTGCATTTATTGTTACTTTTGTTGATCAATTGATTAAGTTTGCTTTAGGAAGTCTTCTTGAGGCTGGAAGTAGTATAAGTGTTATATCTGGATTTTTTGCTTTAACCATGCTTAATAATACTGGAGCTGCTTTTAGTATTTTAAGTTCTAGTACATTGTTTTTGATTTTCATTTCTATTTTTGTGCTTATTTTAATTTATTTCTTTTTGATTAAGGGTAAGGAACTTAATAGATTTGAAAAAATAACTTATGGTGTTTTAATTGGCGGAATTTTAGGGAATTTAATTGATAGAATTTTCCGTGGTCATGTGGTTGATTATTTAGATTTTAATTTATTTGGTTATAGTTTTCCGGTATTTAATTTTGCGGATATGTGTATTGTTATTTCTATATTTTTAATTGTTATATTTATTTTAAAGGGGGAAAAGGAAGATGTATAAGGTAAGTGAAACTGGTGAACGTTTAGATAATTTTTTAACTAAGGAAATGGATGTTAGCCGTAGTAGCATTACTAAGATGATTAAAAATGGTGAAGTTTTAGTTAATGGTAAGGTTGTAAAGGCTGGATATATTACTCGTGAGGGTGATGAGATTAGTGTTAATCACGTAGAAGAGGATATGAATGTTACTCCTGAAAAAATGGATTTAGATATTGTTTATGAAGATGATGATGTGATTGTCGTTAATAAAGCTAATGGGGTAGTGGTTCATCCAGCACCAGGAAATTATCATGGCACTTTAGTTAATGGCCTTTTATACCATAGTAAATTAAGTGATAAAAATGGGGAGTTTCGTCCAGGCATTGTTCACAGGATAGATGCTTATACGACTGGTTTATTGATGGTGGCTAAAAACAACAAGGCTCATGATATTTTAGCTAAGGAACTTGCTGAAAAGAAAACTTATAGAAAATATGTAGCTTTAGTTTGGGGCGTTATTCCTAATGATACTGGATTAATTGATGCGCCTATTGGTAGATCTTTAAACGATCGTAAAAAAATGGCGATTAATCCTGATGGGAAGGAAGCTATTACGCATTTTAAGGTTTTAAAAAGATTTGATGAGGTTACTTTGATTGAATTGAAATTAGAAACTGGGCGTACTCATCAGATTAGGGTTCATATGGACTATATTGGACATCCGGTTGTTAATGATCCCGTTTATGGCAAAAGAAAGTTAATTGATGATTCTGGACAATGTTTACATGCGAAGGAGTTAGGTTTTATTCATCCTACTAGTGGTGAATATATGCAGTTTGATAGTGAACTACCTTTGAAATTTATAAATATAATGAAACATTTTGAATAGGAGGTTTTTTATGGAAGAGATGCTTACGGATCCAAATGACGAGCTTGTTATGAAATTACTTAGGTATTTCATTTCTGAAAAAAATTATACTCCGATTGTAATTAGAGGAGTTCAAGGTGAAATTTGGCTTGAAAATTTAGAAGAGGATTATAAAATTGTTAGAATTGTTTCTAATTATATTCATAATGATGAACAATTTGAATTTGATTTATTTAAAACTAAAAAACTTATGAAAATGATTAAGAAAAAGACTCTTTCTTTTAAAATGAATGCGCTTAGTATTTTTGTTAATCTTAATGATAATGTTGATTTAAATAAGTTTGAAGATATTCCAAAAATTGATATAGCGTCTGTTAGTGATACTGATGATTTAAATAATTATAATTTTATTATTGATACGTTTCCAGATATTACTAATGAAATGACTTTTACAGAAAAAGGGGCGGAACTTTTTATGAAGTTAACTGGCGATATTTATCAGAAGAATGAAGGTGATGCGAAGATGAATGAAGAAGTATTTACAATGAAAAGACCTGTTGTTACTTATGCGCTTATTTTGATTAATGTAATTATTTATTTTTTAAGCCATATGTTTGGTGTGGTTGATGATTTTGCGGTTAACAGATTTATGGTTACGCATGGAGAGTTTTATCGTTTATTTACGGGAATGTTTTTACACGCTAATTTACTTCATTTGTTATTTAACTGTTATGCCATTTATGTTATTGGTATGCAACTGGAAAGTTTCTTAGGTAAGGCTAAATATATTATTGTATATTTACTTAGTGGTTTTGCTGGAAACTGTTTATCTATATTTATGAGTACTGGTTATAGTGTTGGTGCTTCTGGTGCAATCTTTGGTTTACTTGGTTCTTTAGTATATTTTGGATATCATTATCGTGTATATTTAGAATCTGTTGTTAAATCGCAAATTATTCCTTTGATTATTTTGAACTTACTTATTGGTATGGCGCCTGGAATTGATAATTGGGGACATATTGGTGGTTTAATTGGTGGTGTATTTGCAACTATGGCTGTAGGTGTTAAATACAAGTCTACTAGATTTGAAATGATTAATGGAACAATATTATATATTATATTAGTGGGATTTTTACTTTATATGACTTTTAGTGGTATGAATATACAATAAAAAAGCGATTTTGTTATCGCTTTTTTTGCTTGATTTTTTCTTTTGCTTGCATTTCTATGATTGGATTAATTAGTTCTTTTATTTCGGTTAATTCTGATATGCTTGGACATTGCTCAATATATTCTGTTATTTCTGTATAGGCAATGGCTTTTTGTTTTTCGCTTGTTTTTGATTTTTGGTTTTGGGTATTAGTGATTGGTTTAATTCTTTCTTCTTTTTCTTCATTATCTTTTGGTTTTGATAATTCATAATATTCTTTGATGTTTACTACTTCTAAAGCGGCTGTAGTTAATATTCCTAGATATGTTATAGCTTTAAAAATTATTGAAGGTGATAATAACATACCATAACCGGAAATTAGTGAGACGCTAAGTGGCCACATTTTTAATCGACCGTTTTGAGTACTTTTTCCGTCACCTTTATGTTCTTTTGTAGATGCGTTAATATTTATTAATGCGATTGTACTTTCTAAAATTAATGGAACGATCATTAGCGGAATAGAAGGAACTAATGCGAGTAAAAGACCAATTGAACATATTTTGTCTGAAATTTGGTCTAATAGCTGACCTAATTTGGTTTGCCCATTAAGAGTTCTGGCAATTTTTCCGTCTAGAAAATCAGTTGATAAAAAAGCTGCTGTAGCTATTAAAGTAAGAGGAATATTGCCTGATAAGGCAAGAGGTGGGATAACAAGCGGGGCAAACATTCTTGATGCACTTAAAAGATTAGGGATGATTGCTCTTGGATTTTTTAAATCTTTTATTAATTGTTCTTTGGTTGTTATTGCCATATAATACACCTCTTTTTTGCTTGTTATTTTAACATAATTTTTATGTAAAAACAAGATTGGGCAAAATTGAATTATAAAAGTTATTGGCAATTTTTTCTACCTTTATTTTTGCTTTAAATTAATGTTATTAAAAAATGTTTACTTTGCTTTTTAATTATGCTATTATATAAAATATGTCGAAAGAAATTTATAATCAATTAAACCAAAATGAAAAAAGTTCTGTGATTTCTATTAGTGATTGTTTCCCAAATAATCCAACTATTTGTGATGATAAAAAATTAGTTATTAATTGGAAGACTATTAATAAAATTTTTGAAAAGCATGGCATATCTAAAAATAATTTATATTTATTAGATGAACAAATTAAAGATGCTATTTTGGCAGCAACATCAGTTACAAGAAAAGACTCTATAGTGGTTTTTATTAAACAATGGGATACCAACGGTAAACCAATTATGTTGTCTATTGCTTTAAATAAAAATGAAAAAAATTTTAAAGTTCATAAAATAACTAGCATATATGGAAGAAATAATGCTGATTTATTTATTGAAAGATTATATAAAGAAAATAAAATTTTATTTTTTAATAGAGAAGGTGGGGAGTGGCTAGAGGCTATTGGTGTTAAATTACCAAAAGAAATGTCGTCGTTTAATTATGTTAATGATAAAAATTATGATTTATCGATTGCTATATTTATAATAGAAAAAAATTAACTCCCTCCATAGAGCTACAATTGCTCAAGGACTTCGTTAATTCTTTTTTATTATATAATTTTTATTCTTCTTTGTCAATAACTTTGGGTTAATTCATTTAAAACCGTTGGTAATTGATTCTGCCTTTATTTTTTATTTATGACAATATTAGGCAAAATTGAATTATATTATAAAATGTGTTAATATTGATGTATTAGGAGAGTGATAAAATGAAAGTACTTGTTACTGGTGGTGCTGGATATATTGGAAGTCATACAGTTGTAGAGTTATTAGAGTCTGGATATGAGGTTGTTATTGTTGATAATTTTTCTAATTCTGATTCTAGTGTTCTTGATAAGATTTCTATGATTACAGATAAAGAGTTTATTTTTTATGAAGGTGACGTTTGTGATAAAAAGTTTTTAGAAGAGATTTTTACAAACGAAAACATTGATTCTGTTATTCATTTTGCAGGTTATAAGGCAGTTGGTGAATCTGTAGAAAAGCCACTCATGTATTATCAGAATAATATTGGATCTACTTTAAATTTGCTTGAGGTTATGGAAAAATTTGGCGTTTATAATTTGGTATTTTCTTCTTCAGCGACTGTTTATGGAAAACCTCATACTTTGCCAATAAAAGAAGATTTTCCTTTATCGGCAACCAATCCTTATGGATATACTAAATTAATGATAGAACAAATTTTAAAAGATTTAAGTAAATCTAATGATAAATGGAATATTGTCTTATTAAGATATTTTAATCCGATTGGTGCTCATGAAAGCGGATTAATTGGTGAGAATCCTAAAGATATTCCTAATAATATTATGCCATATATTATGAGAGTTGCAACAGGTGAATATGAAATGGTTCATGTTTTTGGCGATGATTATGATACTGAAGATGGTACTGGTGTTCGCGATTATATTCATGTTGTTGATTTGGCGAAAGGTCATATTAAGGCAATTGATTATTTGAATAGTAATGGTGGTCTTGGCATATTTAATTTAGGAACTGGTAATGGATATAGTGTTATGGAATTAATTAAAATGACTGAAAAGGTTAATAATGTTAAGGTTCCTTATGTTGTTGAAGGAAGAAGACCTGGAGATATTGCTAGTTGTTATGCTGATCCTAGTTTAGCTAATGAAAAGCTTGGATGGAGAGCGGAAAAAGATATAGAAGATATGTGCAGAGATGCTTATAGATTTGCTTCTAAAAAACAATGAAGATAAATGGTAGAATATTCTACCTTTATTTTTTTTATTTTGAATTATAATAATAGTGTAGTCTGATTTATGTTATAGGAGATGATTTTTTGTTTTTTAAAAATTTTGAAAAAACTATCATCATGCTTCTTTTATCATTTTTTATTATACCCATAAATGCTTTAGCATATTCTGACAAAATTATTGCCTCAGGTGAAAATATTGGTATTACTTTAAATTCTAATGGTGTTTTAATTGTTGGTGTTTATGATGTTGATGGAAATTCTCCAGCAACTGATGCAGGTTTAAAAACTGGTGACATTATAACTACTATCAATGATAATAAAGTTAATAATATTGAAGATATGGCGGCTAAAATTAATGATTCTAGTGATGGTGCTGTATCGGTGGGATATTTGCGTGGTGGTAAAGAGAAAACTGCAACTTTAAAATTATATAAAGATGATGACAATATTTATAAAACTGGTCTTTATGTAAAGGATAGTGTTACTGGAATTGGGACTTTGACTTTTATTGATCCTGAAACTAAATTATTTGGTGCTTTAGGTCATGAAATACAAGAACAGACTACTGGTAAATTATTAGAAATTAAAGATGGTAAAATTTTTGATTCTACGGTTACTGGAGTTGTTCCAAGTTCTGATGGTAATCCAGGTGAAAAACAAGCTAAGTATGACGCTAATAAAACAACTGGTGAGGTAGCAGAAAATACAACTCAGGGAATTTTTGGTACATATACTGGTACATTACCTGATAAAGATACTTATAATGTAGCTCAGCCTTCTGATATTAAAACTGGTAAGGCTAAAATTTTAACTGTTCTTGATGGTAAAGAAATTAAGGAATATGAAATTAATATTACTAAAGTTAATAAAAAACAACAGGATACTAAAAATTTTGTCTTTGAAATTACTGATAAAGATTTATTAGAAAAAACTAATGGGATTATTCAGGGAATGAGTGGATCACCAATTGTTCAGGGAGATTACATTGTTGGTGCGGTAACTCATGTGGTTGTTGATAATCCGCATAAGGGATATGGTATATTTATAACTAATATGTTAGAAGAAGCAGAGGATTAGGGGTTTATTCCCTAATTTTTTTCTAACTTGTAAAATAATGTTATTTGTTATAAAATGATAATAGGTGATTTTCATGGAAAAATTGGTTAGCATTATTGTGCCGGTTTATAATGCAGAAGATAATATTAAGAGATGCTTGGAATCTTTAATAAATCAAACATATGAGAATATTGAAATAATTACAGTTAATGATGGCTCTAAAGATAATAGTCTGCAAATTATACAAGATATTGCGCTTAGTGATAATAGAGTTAAAGTTTTTGATAAAAGTAATGGTGGTGTTTCTTCAGCAAGAAATTTAGGGATTAAAAATGCTGGTGGCAAATATTTAATGTTTGTGGATGCGGATGACTTAATTACTAGTGATGCGGTTGAAAATTGTATTAATAGTGTTTCTGATTTTGATGCTGTGCAGTTTTTAATGAATTCTGTTTATAGTGATGGTAGTGTTGGATTATACACTAATATATATAATGATTATAACGATGGTGAACTTGATTTAAATAAAGTAATAAATTTATTACTTTCTGGTCAAGTTTCGTGTGGTAGTTGTACTTATTTATACAAAACAGATATTATTAAAAATAAGAATTTATTATTTGATGAAGAATTAGATTATGGTGAAGATTTTTTGTTTGTTTTAAATTATATGCTTAATATTGATAGTATTACACTTATCGCAAAGCCATTATATCAATACTGTGAAACTGAAACTAGTTTAACGCGTGGTATTGATAATATGATACGTAATTTAAAAAAGTTTCCATTGTTAAGAAATAAAGTTTTACATATTTTAGGTGGTAATGATGAATATATTAATTTGTATAATATGCAGATATCTAGAAAATTAATTATTTATTATTCAAATTTAGCTAAAATGTTAAATAGAAAAGAATTTAAAAAAACTATATATGATTTAAATAAAACGTTAAATACTATGCTTAAAGAATTTGATTTAAACAAATTTGGTAAGGGTGCGAAATTATTTATATATTTAAATTTAAATAATCAGCTTAATTTATTATATTTATATATGCGTGCTATTAATCATTAAAATTATTGGGTGGTGAAATTTAAATGAGAACCAAAAATTCAATTTATAATGCCGTATTTTCTACTTTGGCAAGTTTAGTAGGAATGGTTTTTGGCTTTGTAACGCAAAAAATATTTTTAATGTGCCTTGGATTAGAGTATTCGGGCGCTAATGGATTATTTACTAATATCATGTCAATGCTAGGTATTGTAGAAATGGGTATTGGTAGTGCAATTGTTTATAATTTATACAAACCAATTGCTGAAAATAATACGGAAAAAATTAAGACTTTAATGGGGTTTTATAAGAAATGCTATAATACAATAGCTGGAGTTATTTTGATAATTGGTATTGCTATTACGCCTTTAATTCCAATCTTTGTTGGTGAAACGTCAATACCAGAAAATATATATTTATTATATTATTTAGCTTTAATTGATGTTGTATTTTCTTATTTGATAACGTATAAGCGTTCTATTTTGATTGCCAATCAAAAGAATTATATTATAAATATTGTTCATTTAGTTTATTTAGTATTATTAAATTTATTTGAAATTTGGCTATTATTCTTACTTAAAAATTATATTGTATATTTAGTTTTAAGAATTGTGTTTAGAGTTTTAGAAAATTTAGTTATTAACTTTATCGCAAATAGGAAATATCCTTATATTAAAGAAAAAGATTATGCTCCTATGGATAAAGAAACTAAAGATGATATTTTTACTAAAATTAAGGGATTATTCTGTCATAAAATTGGCTCATTTATAGTTATGGGTACTGCTTATATTGTAATTTCTATGTTATTAGGTTTAAAACAAGCTGGTATATATAATAACTATTTCTTGATTTTTAATTCTATTTCAATATTGTTATCGCAAATTTTCTTCTCTATTGTTTCTAGTGTGGGTAATTTACTTGTTAAAGAAAATACAGAAAAGAGTTTTGAAGTTTATAAAAAATTAACTTTATTTGATTTTTGGATATATGCACTTTGTTCTGTAGGATTGTTTGCTACTTTACAACCGTTTATAACATGGTGGATAGGAGAAAAATATTTACTTCCATTATATGCTGTTGTATGGCTTGCTATTTACTTTTATGTTCAAGGTATGCGAAAGACTATTAATTTGTTTAAAGAGGCAGCTGGTATATTTTACGAAGATAGAAGAATACCTATTGTTGAATCAATTGTAAATTTAGTTTGTGCTATTTTCTTTGTTAAAATGTACGGAATAGCCGGTGTGTTTATTGCTGGTGTTATAAGTTCTTTAATCCTATATCTATATAGTTATCCAAAGTATGTTTATGAACCAATTTTTCATAAACCAAAAAAAGATTTTATAATTGAACAATTTAAATTATTTATTTTAATGTTAGTAATGCTTGGAATTACTTTAGTACTTATTAATGTGATTACGGTATCTCATCCGTTCTTACAATTTGTTATAAATGGTATTATCACATTAGTTGTTGTCAATTTAATTTTCTTTATCGTTTATAGAAAAACCGGTGAATATGAATATTTTAAATGGTTATTAAAGAAATTTATTAAAAGAAATAAATAAGGCTGATGCCTTTTTTCTTTTGCGTGGTTGTAATTTAATTATAAAATTGGTAAAATATTGATAGAAAGTAGTGATACTTATGAAAAAGAAAAAAGTTATGTTTATTGCTAGTACTGGTGGGCATTTAAATGAACTTTTACAATTAGAACCTTTATTTGATAATTATGATTATTATATTGTTACAGAAAAAACTGCGAGTAATCTTAATTTGAAAAAGAAATTTGGTAATAAAATTAGTTATGTTATTTATGGAACCAAAGACCATAAATTTACATATTTATTTAAATTATTTATTAATTGCTGGATTGAATTATTTACTTATATTAAAGTAAGACCTAAGTATATTGTTAGTACGGGGGCTCATATTGCTGGCCCAATGTGCTGTATTGGTAAGATTTTTGGTAGTAAGATTATTTTTATTGAAACTTTTGCGAATAGTCAAACTAAAACTGTTACTGGCAAATTAGTATATAAATTTGCGGATTTATTTATTGTACAGTGGGAAAGTATGCTTGAACTTTATCCGAAAGCTAAATTTTATGGTAGTTTATTTTAAGGATGTGAAAATATGATATTTGTTACTTTAGGGACTCAAGACAAAAGTTTTAAACGTTTATTAGATGCTATTCAAAAACAAATTGATTTAGGAAATATTAATGAGAAAGTTGTTGTCCAAGCGGGATATACAAAATATCAAAGTAATGATATGGAAATATTTGATCTTGTTTCAATGGATGATTTTAATAAATATATTAATGATTGTGATTTATTAATTACTCATGCTGGAGTAGGGTGTATAATTGATGCTTTAAAACGTGGTAAAAGGGTTATCGCAGCGCCTAGACTTAAAATATATGGGGAGCATACTAATGATCATCAATTACAAATAACGGAAACATTTTATAATAAGGGTTATATTTTAAAACTTGATGACTTTGATAATTTGGATAAAGTTTTGGAAGATGCAAAAAAATTTAAACCAAAGAAATTTGTTTCTAATAATGAAAAATTTATTTCAAAAATAAAAGATTATATTGATAATAATTAATTATACGGAGGTATGTAAAATGCAAGAAAAAATAGATTTTGTTGTTTTATGGGTTGATGGTAGTGATCCAAAGTGGCTTGAAGAAAAGAATAAATATAGTGATAAAAAAATTGATATTGATGCTGAGATTAATAGATATAGGGATATGGGGACATTAAAATATTGGTTTAGAGCAGTAGAGAAATATACTCCTTGGGTCAATAAAATACATTTTGTTACTTGGGGACATTTGCCAGAATGGCTTGATACTACAAATCCAAAACTTAACATAGTAAAACATGAAGATTATATTCCAAAAAAATATTTACCTGTTTTTAATGCTAATCCAATCGAACTTAATTTGCATAGAATTGATGAATTAGAGGAACGCTTTGTTTTCTTTAATGATGATATGTTTATTTTGAATAAGTTAGATCCAGAATACTTTTTTAGGGATGGTTTACCTTGTGATTTTTGGAAGGAAAATACTTTTAAAACCGAGGATGCTGATGATAATTTTTTTGACCATATTGTTTTGAATGATTTGTTTTTAGTTAATAAGAATTTTGATAAAAGAAAATTTGTTAAAGAAAATTTTTCTAAAGTGTTTAATTTAAAATATAAGAAAAGAAATGTAAGATATTTGATGCTTAACAGATGGAATTATTTTTGTGGTTTTGATATTCCTCATACAGCTAATGCGTTTTTAAAATCTTCTTTTAAGGAGGTTTGGGATAAAGAATATAAGATGCTTGATAGAACATGCCAAAATAAATTTAGAAGTGTTTTTGATGTTAATCAATGGGCGGTTCAATGGTGGCAAATGCTGAAGGGAAATTTTGCCGTAAAATCATATGATGATTTTGGGAAGTATTTTGTTTTAAAAAATGATAATAAGGATTTGTTTGATTATATTAGAAGTGACAAATCAACGATTGCTTGTATTAATGATGTAAATACTAATCTTGATTTTGAAAAAGTTTCAAATGAATTAATTAGTGTGTTTGATGAAAAGTTTCCTTTGAAATCTAGTTTTGAAAAATAGGTGATTTTATGAAAAAAAATATTGTTTTTTGTGCTTATAATTTAGATTTGGGTGGGATAGAAACTGCTTTAGTAAGTTTGCTTAATAATTTAGATTATTCTAAGTATAATGTTAGTTTATTTTTGACTAAAAAAGAAGGGATATTTTTAAATGATATTCCTAAGGAAGTAAAAATTATTGATTTTAATATATGTGAAAGTAAAAATATTTTATTTAGAAAATTGGTTAACTTTGTTAAGTTAAATTATTTTAAATTAAAATATAAGAATAAATTTGATTTTGCGGCCGCATATGCGACAACAATTAAATCTTGTACAAAATTAGCGTATCATTTTTCTCAAAATAATGCGATTTGGATTCATGGCGATTATACTATTGAATTTGATGATAAAGGGCTTAATAAATTTGTTGATTATATAAATGTTCAAAAATATCAAAAAATTGTTTTTGTGGCGAATTCTATTTTAGATTCTTTTACAAAAAGAGGAATTATTTTTAATGGAAAAACTTATGTTTTTAATAATTTTATTGATTATAACAAGGTTTTAAAAAAAGCCGAGGAAGAAGTAATTGAAAAAGAAAAAGTTACTTTCGTTAATGTTAGCCGTCATGAGGAAAAAGCTAAAAATTTAATGCTTCTTTTAAAGTCGGTTAAAAGATTAATTGATGATGGTTATGATTTTAATTTGTGGATGATTGGTGATGGCCCAGATTCTAAAATGTATACGGACTTTGTCAAAGAAAATAATCTTCAAGATGTTGTTACTTTTTTTGGACGAAAATCTAATCCGTTTGTTTATTATAAGTCAGCGGATGCTGTCGTGCTTTCATCGGTTATGGAGGGAAATCCAGTTGTGTTTGTTGAAGCTAGAATTTTAGGGAAACCACTTATTACAACAAATGTTAGCGATGCTTTGGTTGATATAAAGGATAAATATGGGATTGTAACAGAAATAAATGAAGATTCTTATACTGCTGGATTGAAACAATTTTTGGATGATGGTTTTATATGTAAATCATTTGATCCGGAGAAATTTAACCAAGATGTTTTAGGAAAACTTACTGAAGTTATTGAAAAATAAGAGTGTATAGACACTCTTTTATAGACATATAGGATATTTTTTGATAAAATTGTTATAGTATGGTAAGGCGGTGGCTTATGAAAATATCTGTAATTATACCAGTTTATAATGTTAAAGATTATCTAGATAAATGTTTTGAATCTATTATTAATCAATCATATAGTAATTTGGAAATTTTGGTTGTTGATGATGGGAGTAGTGATGGATCTTCTTTGTTGTGTGATGAATATGCAAATAAAGATGAGCGTATTAAAGTTTTTCATTTAGAAAATGGTGGGGCGGCTGCTGCGCGTAATTTTGCTATAAAGAATGCTACTGGAGATTATTTGTTTTTTGTTGATGGCGATGATTATATTGATTTAGATACTATTGAAAAAATGGTTAATTTGACTGATAATGGCCAAAAAGATATTGTTTATTGTGATTATTATAAATATTTTGAAGATGGAAATAAGGAAGCTGTTAAATTAATTCCTTTTGATACAGATAATTATAAAACGCATATATTGGCTATGCCTGGACCGGTGTGTAAGCTTATAAAAAAAGAATTATTTTTAGATAATGATTTGTATTTTTTAAACGGAAAATGTTTTGAGGATAATGCTGTTATGCCTTTGATAAGTGCGTTTGCTAATGATGTTGCTTACTTAAAAGAACCAAAATATTATTATTTACAAAGAGAGGGATCATCTTTAAATAAGTCTGTTTATAATCCAAAATGGGAAGATATATTTGAAGTGTTAGATTATTTATATGATGGTTTTGTTAGTCTTGGCAAATATGATGAATATTTTGATGAACTTGAATATATTTACATCGAATACTTACTTCATGCTGCTAATTTACGTTTTATTAGTTATAATGAAGGTATAAAAAATGTTGCCTTAGTATCTAAAACTATGAAGGAAAAATTTCCTAAATGGCGTAATAATAAATATTATAAAAAAGAAAATATTAAATATAAAATTATATGTAATTTGTTTTTTAATAATCAAATTAGTTTGGCTAGAAAATTACTTAGGAGGTAGTGATGAAGGTAAGTGTGATTGTTCCAGTTTATAACGTGGAAGATTATTTAGATAAATGTTTAAATAGTTTGGTTAATCAAACTTTAAAAAATATAGAAATTATTGTGGTAAATGATGGTTCTCCTGATAATAGCCAAGCTATTATTGATAAGTATACAGCACAGTATCCAGATTTTGTTAAAGGTTATATTAAAGAAAATGGTGGTCTTAGTGATGCGCGCAATTATGGATTACAATTTGCGACAGGAGAATATATTGGTTTTGTTGATAGTGATGATTATGTAGAATGTGATATGTTCGAAAAATTATATAATAAAGCAATTTCTCAAAATTTTGATATGGTTGTTTGTGATGTTAATTCGGTATATCCGGATCATACTGAATTTATTTCTTCATTAGTTAATAGCGATGTTTTTGATGAAGAATTATTAAAAAAACAAATGGTTAACATTTATCCGGTTGCGTGGAATAAAATTTATAAAAAAAGTTTATTTGAAAGTGGCGTTAGGTTTAAGAAAAGTGTGTGGTATGAAGACGTTGAATTTTTATATCGTTTATTTCCTTATGTTAAAAGCATTGGGACAGTTAATGAGCCTTTGATTAATTATGTTCAGAGGGACGGGGCTATTTCAAAAACTTTCGATAAGAGGATTTTTAATTATATTGAAAATTGGAATGGAATTGTTTCTTACTATAAGGAAAATGGTTTTTATGATGAATATTTTAGTGAACTTGAATATTGTTATGTAAGATATTTGTATAATACTTTTATTAATGGACTAGCTAAATGTGGCGATTTTACTGAATTTATGTTAGGCGTTAAATACGCTAAGGGCCAGGTTAAAGAACATTTTCCTAATTATCGCCATAACAAATATATTTTAAAAATAAATGGCATTAAATCTTTATGTAATTCAATATACTTTATTTTCTTTAATAATTTATTTGCGCGAATTATTTATATAAAAAACTTTCGAAAGAAAAGCTAGAGGTGCTAAAATGAAAAATGTATTGTTTGTTGTTGATGAAAAGCGAATGGGCGGGGTGTCAGTTTTATTGAGTGACATTTTAAATAATATTAACCTTTCTAAGTATAATGTTGATGTTATGGTCCTACATAACAATGGTGACTGTTTGGATGATTTGCCAAGTGAGGTAAATTTAATTTATGGTTCTTCGTTTTTTGACGTTGTTGATTTATCTTTTAATGAGGTTTTAAAAACTAAGAAAATTGATAAAATTTTTAAAAAGGCTTATTTAGTGTTTTTAATGAAAACTGGTTTAATTAAAAGAAAAATAATAAATGAAAGAAAAAAATGTGTTCATAAAAAATATGATGTTGAAGTTGCTTTTAAGGATGGTTTTACGGCTTTATTTACTGCTTATGGCGATAGTAAATACAAATATCATTGGCTTCATACTGATTATTCTATGTATGATTGTACGGCTAAATATAAAAAGGTATTTGATGAAACTTTTAAAAAATTTAATAAAATAATTGGAATTTCCAATTCGGTTGTTCAAAAATTTCAGAGTAAGTATCCTAATACAGAATGTAAAGTTATTTATAATTTAATTAATGTAGATAAAATTATAAATATGTCGGATAATAGTAGTGTAGAGTTTTCTGATGGTGTGATTAATTTGGTATCTGTGGGACGTATTCATAATATGAAAGGTTATGACAGATTGGTTAAAGTTTTTAATCAATTAAATGAAAATGGGAAACTTGATAATGTTTATTTAAGAATTATTGGTGATGGCCCTGATTTTAATATGGTTAAGGACTTGATTAAAGAGTATAATTTGGAAAATAAAATAGAACTTTTGGGAAGTGTTAAAAATCCATTTCCTTATGTTAAAAGCTCTGATGCTTTTTTGATGTGTTCTAGATACGAACCGTTTGGACTTGTTATTTTAGAGTCTATGGTTTTGGGAACTCCAGTTATATCAACTGAAGTTGCTAGTATTCATGAAATTATGAATGATGATTTAGGAATTATTACTGATAATAGTGAACAGGGGTTGTACTCGGCAATTTCTTCAATTTTAGAAGATAAGAATAAGTTAGAAAAATATAAACAAAATTTACAAAGTTATAGTTATGATACAGCAAGTATAATTAATGATATTGAAAAATTATTAGATGAGGTGTAAAAAATGTTTAAAAATGAAAAATTTAAAAAATGTATGTTATATTTATTTATTGGCTTTATGATTGCACAGCCATTATTTGATATTTTTTGGCTATATAGTGATAATTTAATTGCTATATTTAAGTTTTCGCCATCTACTATTATAAGAATGCTTATAATGGGCGTTTTATTTATAACAAGTTTTATTTGGTTTAAAGATAAGCGGAAATATAAATTTTTAATAGTGGCTTCTATTATTTATTTGATCTATGCGATATTCCATCATATAAATTCTACAAATTTTTATGTTGCCTATGGTAATTTCGAACAATATTCTTTTGTAAAAGAGATGTTTTATTTAGTTAGAATGATAATGCCGTTATTAATAATTTTTATTACTTATGAAAAGAATTTAAGTGTTAAATATTTTAAAAATATTATCGTAGCTGTTGCTTTAATATTTAGTGTAACTATGGTAGTTACTAACTTTTTAGGTTTAGCGCTTGCTTCTTATGGTGGGGGAACTCATGCGATTAAGGCTACTTTCTTTGAATGGTTTTATGGTGATATATATTCTAAATATCAATATCTTGATATTGCTTCTAAGGGAATATTTCATATGGCCAATCAAGTTAGTGGAGTATTGGTTTGTTTATTACCTTTGTTAATTTATATTTATTTTAAAAAGCCAAATGTTCTACATGGTATTACTTTATTTTTAACGATAATTTCTATGTTGATGTTAGGAACACGTGTAGCATCTATGGGGTGGATTGCGATTGCAGTGGCAATGATTATAATTTACTTATTCTTTGCATTTATAAAAAAAGAGATTACATTTAGTTTGAAACCTTTATTAGTCTTTATTGTTATGATTGTAATTGGTGGGGCGATTTTACCTTTTTCACCAGTTATGAATAGAACTTATATTAACGATAATTCTGAAGTGGTTGAAGAAAATATCGAAAACAGCGATGGTACTAAGACTTTGAAAAAGTTTAAAAAGTATATTGCTGAAAAAGAAAAAGAAGATCTTACAAAAGAGGAAAGAGAAGCTTTGCAACTTGAAAAAAGCAACTTTATTAAAAATTCTTTTGGTACTTATGGTGTAGATCGTACTTTTGTTGAAAAAATTTATCCTTACACTGATGATCCAGATTTTTGGCTTGCTGAGTATGAAATTCCTTTTGCTGATAGAGCTAATCATCGTCAACTTAAAAAGGATGTTACTAAACGTGTTATTGAACTTAATGATAATAGTATAGATTATGTTGTTGGTATGTCTTTTACTAGACTTAGAAATGCTTTATGTTATATGGAAAATGATATTTATGTTCATATGTATTCTATTGGAATTATAGGTATTATATTGTTTATCTGTCCATATTTAGTAGTTCTTGGTTATGCGCTTTATAAAATGTTTAGAGATTATAATAAAAAGTTTACTTTTATTAATGTAACTATGGCATTTAGTATTGTATTAGTATTCTTTGCTGGTATAGTAAGCGGTAATGTATTTGATGAATGGATAGTAACTTTATATTTAGGATTAATATGTGGTATGTTATTACTTAGTATAAATAATAAGGAAGAAGAATAGGTGAGTGTGTGCTTGAACGTGTTAAAAAAATAAAATTAAGATATTGGATATATGCTTTCTTTGCTTTAATATTCTTTTTTCTTTTTCTATTTGATTTTAAATCGATGGGGGATCACAATTTAAAGACTTATATTTTATATGCATGTGTATTTGTTTTTGTTGTTAGTATTATTTTTGCAGTGATGATAAAATTTAGCAAAATAAAACCTGATAATTATTATAAACCGTATTTTGTATTTGTTTTAATTATTGGTTTGGCGTTAATAGCATTATCTCCGCCATTTACTAGCAGTGATGAGCAAAGTCATTTTTATCGTGCTTATGAAATTACCGATGGCCATTTTGTAACTAAAGCTGATAGTGAAGGTAAACTTTCTAAATTGCCTAGCTCATTGTATAAAACTTATGCGGGTAGTGAGGATGTTAAGGCGTTTAGGAATGCATCTATAAAGTATAGTGATATAGATTCTATGCTTAATGTTCCTTTAGAAAAAAATGATAAGATAGTTTATGGTAGGGGCTATGCTACTGATTATAAGGGCGCTGCTTTGTATTCTCCATTACAATATTTACCTCATTCGGTTGGAATAATAATTGGCAAAATTTTAAATTTAGGGCCTTTCTTTTTGCTTATGTTTGGTAGATTATTTAATCTTATTGCATATGCTTTTATGACGGCTTTTGGGCTTAAGATTTTACCTAAAAATAAATTGTTTGCTATGCTAGTATTGTTAAGTCCAGTAATGCTTATAGGTGCTTCTACTTTTTCTGCAGATGGATTTACATATGCTTCAATATTTTTATTTATTGCTTATATTTTAAAATTTATGAATACAAAAGAAAATATAACTGGTAAAAATGTTTGTGTTTTAAGTGCTTTGATTTTATTTATATCTTTATGCAAAATTGTTTATTTGCCAATAATTTTTCTAGTTTTGTTAATCCCAAGAGAATGTTTTAAAAATAATAAAAATAGTATATTGTTTAAAAGTTTAAGCATTGCTTTTGGCTTAATTATTGGCGCTTTATGGTTTGGTATTGCTTCATCTTCTTTAGAATCGGCTTCTGATGCTTCTAGCAAGCAAATTACTTTTATGTTAACACATTTAATTGATTATGTTTTTATTACTATGCGTACATATTTTGAAAACATTACTATTTACGCTGAAAATTTATTTTTTGGTGAACAACTTTATCATTCACAATTAAAAGTTTATTCATTGTTTTCGATTGCTTATTTAGTTATTATATTTATGGCTTTATTTAATGAAAAGACAAAAATGATAATAACTAATAAAATAAAAATTTGGATTGGTATTTTAATTTTTGTGATTATGATTTTAATAGGTGCGGCTTTGTATGTACAATACACATCTGAATGGGCATCTATTGGTAATTTGTTTATAACTGGTATTCAAGGTAGATATCTGCTTCCTATTTGCTTTTTACTTATTTTTATTGTTAATTGTAAACGCAAATTTGTTGATGATCAATTACTTATTGATTTAATTTTACTTTTGTGGATACCTACTGTTTTAACTATTTTTACGCAATTTGTGTAATTTAAAAAATAGGCCTTTTTGGGCTTGTTTTTCTTTGTAATATTTGACTTGTTATATTAATTGTTATATAATTTTTTTAGAGAGGATTGATCACGGTGAGTAAAAAGATTTTAATAATCATTCCTGCATATAATGAAGAGAAAAACATTTTAAAAACGATTAATAATATAAAAGAATATAAAAAAATTAAACTTGATTATATAGTTATTAATGATGGAAGTTCTGATGGTACACGCGATGTTTTAAAACAAAGTGATATTAATTTTATTGATTTACCATTTAATTTAGGAATTGGTGCGGCAGTTCAAACGGGTTATAGGTACGCTTATTATAATGGATATGATATTGCGGTTCAATTCGATGGTGATGGGCAGCATGATATTAATTATATCGATAAAATAGTTGATCCGATTATAAGTGGTGACGCTGATATGGTAATAGGATCTAGGTTCATTGATGATACTAGTTCTTTTAAATCAACTAAAGCTAGGCAATTTGGAATTAATGTTATTTCTGGTTTAATTAAGTTATGTTCTGGTAAAAAAATTAAAGATGTAACTAGTGGATATCGAGCTGTTAATAAAAAAATAATTGAAGTTTTTTCTAATAATTATCCTTTTGATTTTCCTGAACCGATTACTAATTATGCATTATTAAAAAATAATTTTAAGATAAAGGAAGTCGGCGTTAATATGTATGAACGCGTAGGGGGCCAATCTTCTATTAGCTATTTAAAATCTATTTATTATATGTTTAATGTTTGCCTTTCTATTGTTATATTAAATTATAAGAAGTTTGGGGGTAGAAAGTAATGTTATCGATTAAATTACAAATTTTTTTAACAGTTGTTACTATTTTATATTTCATAATTGTTTTAAGAGCTGTTAGAAAAGAAAAAATGCCTATTAAAAGTTCTGTTTTATGGTTTTTATTTGGTATTTTGATGATTGTTTTCATTTTATTTCCAAAGGTACTTGTAGATTTTGCTTCTATAGTTGGAATAAAAACGATATCTAATTTAGTGTTATTTGCAGGGGTAATGTGTTTACTAATTTTATCTTTTGATTTATACAGAATATATAATATGGAGAAAAAGAAGAACATTGCTTTAGCACAAGAAATAGGAATTATAAAAAATGAACTTTCTAAGAAAAAATAAAACTTTTATTAAATATGTTTTTTCTGCTGGTTCTTCTTTTGTTTTAGATTTAGGGCTATTTACTTTATTTAATTATTTATTTGGAATGGTCATGGGGTATGAGTCTATTATTGTTGCTACTATTGTAGCGAGGATTTTGTCTTCGTTATATAATTTTGCGATTAATTCTAAGTATGTATTTAAACAATATAGTAAGGTTATGCTTTTAAAATATTATATTTTAGTTATTATTCAGATGCTAGTTTCTAGTATTTTGGTATATTTTATCAATAAATATTTAATTGATACATTTGCAGTTGTTATTAAATTTGTAGTTGATATTATACTATTTATTATTAACTACTTTATTCAGAAAACTATTATTTTTGTACAGAAGGGTGAGGGGTGATTGCGTGTCAGATTTTTTCGGAGAATTACGAAAAGCGTTTTCTAAATATAAAATTAATTTCCTTAAGGTATTGTTAGCTATTTGGTCATATTGGAGCGTTTTATCAATTTTAGATTTGAGGGGTAACTATAATGCGCTTTTATTATTGATATTAGTGGTGTTAATTATTTTATTTATAAAGGTTGATTTAACTAAAGATAAATCAAATAAAAAAGTTGTTATATTTACTGCGATAGTATGTGCACTTTCATTTTCTTTGGGCAGTATTATAAATTCTCATATCTCTGAAGGTGCGGTTAATATATTTGATTATAAAACTATTTTGTATTTTATATTTTTATTTATTGGAATATTTATTTTATTTTTATATTTAAATACTTTGTTTTTTGCTAATGTAAAAAAGGTAAATTTAATTGTTAAAAATGAAAGACAAAAATGTAATAAGGTATTTTTTATTAGTTGGGCCGTTATATTAATTGCTTGGCTTCCATATTTTTTACGTTATTTTCCAGGGATTATGTCTTTGGATTCTAGGTTCCAATTATATTATATTGAGGATTTAATTTTTATGAATAACCATCCTTTTGTTCAAACTTGGTTTGAAGGTGGAATATATAATTTGGGAAAACTTTTATTTCATAATTCGACTTTAGCTATGGGTTTTTATGTTTTTATTCAAATGCTTATTTTATCAGCTCTATTTGCTTATGTGGTAAGGTTTTTATATAAACATAAATTTCATTCTTTCGTAGTTGTTGGTGTTTTACTTGTATATGCATTATTACCGCAGTTTACAACTTATGCTGTAACGGTATGGAAAGATGTTTTGTTTGGCGGAGCTTTTGTTTTGCTTTTGATTTCTGTAGTTGAGATGTCAGTGCAAGAAAAAATAAAAAATGGTAATTTATGTTTGTTTATCTTATCTTGTTTATTGATTGTGTTTTTTAGAAATAATGGTATATACGTTTTATTGTTCTGCATTCCTTTTTTCTTATATGGATTTAGGAAACAAATAAAAACTATTGGCATTAGTTTGGCGTGCGTTGTAATTACTTATTTTGTGGTTACTGGCCCGATTTATGATTATTTGAAGGTTGGTAGGGGACTTAGTGTTGAATCACTTGCGATACCTATTCAACAAGTTGGTAGAGTTGTGGCTTCTGGAGCTTCTATTGATTCAAAATCCGAAAAATATTTGAAAAGTTTATTTGATTTTAATGATGTTGAAGAGGCTTATAAGGCACATATTGTTGATCCGACGAAAAATAGTTTGGATAAGGGTAAATTAGAGAGAACTAAAAATGATTTTTACAGTACTTGGTTTAGACTATTTATTGCTCATCCAGATACTTATATTGAAGCTTATTTATCACAAACTTTAGGTTATTGGTATCCTAGTGTAAAATATTGGACCACTAGTACTATTGATAATCAAGATAGTTATGGCGTTAAAAATAAAAATTTATTGCCAGCTGTTATGACGAAGGTGGTTGATAAAACTACTTCATTGGATCTTTTGTTTGCACCAATTATTTGGGGGATTGGTTTAGGATTTATGACATTATTTTTCTCTATAATGACTTGTGTTGTGAGAAAAATTGATAAGAAAATGATTTTTGTATGGTTTGCTAGTTTTGTAGGTTTATGGATTACAATGCTAATTGCTTCTCCAGTGTTTGCTGAATATAGATATGTTTACGGTTTATTTACTTGCTTACCACTTATCGTGTTTTTACCTTTTATCTTTACTAAAAAATCTAGTAATAAAAATTGATGTATTGAACCACCAATTTAATGGTGGTTTTTGTGTTTTTATTTTATAACAGGTCTAGCATATTTTGTTGTTATTTGATATAATGTATAAAGCTAGGAGTGGTATGATGAAAAAGTATATATATATTATTTTATTTGTAGCGCTTTTTGTTTTTGGAAAAGCAGATGTAAATGCGCAGGAGATTGCGGATGGTACGTATAAAATACAAAGTGCTTTGGCAAATAAACTTTTAACGGCAAAAGGTGATATTAAAAATAATACACGTATCGGAATTTACAGTGATAATGGTTCTGATAGCCAAAAATGGAATGTAAAACATATTGGTGGCAATTATTATGAAATAACTAATGTTAATAATTGCAATCAAATGATGGATGTTTATGGTGCTTATAAAACGAATAGAACACCAATTCAATTTTATGCTAGAAATGGGAATGATGCTCAAAAATGGTATATTAAATATGTTGGTAATGGATATTATAATATAATTTCCAAATGCAACAATTTAAATGTTGATGTTACAGGCGCGGTTAGTGCGGATGGTACTGAGGTTCAAATGTTCCAAAACAACGGTCATAATGCCCAAAAATGGAAATTTATTGAGGTTGTTGAACCAAAACAAACTATTGAAGATGGAACTTACATAATTGGTAGTTCTTTAGATCCTAACATGAAATTAGATGTTACAGGTGCGGTGGCTAAAAACAATTCTAATGTACAATTATATTTTAAAAATGATGGTTGGGCTCAAATTTGGAATGTTAAATATTTAAATGATGGTTATTATTCAATTACAACATTTTTAGATGAAAATTTATCTTTAGATGTTACAGGCCTTAGTTCAGTTAATGGAACTAATATTCAGCTATTTCAAAATAATGGTAGCAAGGCACAACGCTGGATTATTAAAGAGTCTAAGAATGGAACTTATAACATTGTTTCTGAACTTGATAATATGTATTTAGATGTTACAGGTGCTGTAACTTGGAATGGCACTAATATTCAAATTTATCATGGTAATGGACATAAAGCCCAAGATTTTATTTTTACTAAGGTTGATGCTAAAAAGCTTGAAGATGGACTTTATACTATAGGTTCATTGCTTGATAAAAATAAAGGAATTGGCGTTGGTTCAGAAGTGGCATACAACGCTTTAAATGTTCAACTTAAAAATTTGGATGATTTAAATTCGAGAAAATGGTATGTAAAACATTTAATTAATGGGGTATACAGTATTACTTCGGCGCTGGATAATTCAAAAGCTTTAGATGTTTCTGGTGGTGGCAAATACAATGGGGCGAATGTTCAATTATATAATTGGCTTAATCTTGCCTCACAAAAATGGAAAATTAAGTATGCCTCTGATGGAACGTATCAGTTAATTGATAATAATAGTGGTTTATATTTGGATGTTTATGGTGCTTATAGTGCTGATGGAACAAATATTCAATTATATCAAGGTAATGGGAATAATGCTCAAAGGTTTATATTTAATAAAACAGAAATAAATCCGTTACAACGTACTTATGAGGATGGTTATTACAATATTTATAGCGCTTTAGACTTGTCTAAATCTTTAGATGTTGCAGGCGCTGTCAAAGCTAATGGTACTAATGTACAATTATACCAAAATAATGGAAATAATGCTCAAATATGGTATTTAAAATATTTGGATAACGGATATTATTCAATTACAACAGCCATGAACCCTGCTGTATCTTTGGATGTTGCTGGTGCAGGAATGCAAGATGGAACAAATATTCAAATTTATAAGAATAATGGTTCTAATAGTCAGCAATGGTTATTAAAAGATGTAGGTAATGGTTATGTATCTATAATTTCAAAACAAAACGGTTTATATTTGGATGTTTATGGAGCCTATAAAAATAATGGTACAAATATTCAGTTGTATCAGGGTAATGGGAATGATGCTCAAAAATGGAAATTAGTTAAAAATACTGATAAAAAAGTATATAAGGGTGTTGATATTTCTTATCATCAAAAAACAATTGATTGGGAAAAGGTTGCTAACACAGGTATTGATTTTGTGATTATAAGAGCTGGCTATGAAACTGATAGTGGACAAAAAGAGGATGCTAAGTTCCGCGAATATGTTGCTAATTGCGAAAAATATAATATTCCTTACGCACTTTATATTTTCTCATATGCTGATTTTATTACTGGAGACAAAAAAAGTGCTGAAAGCGAAGCTAGTTTAGCTTTAAATTTGTTAAATAGTATTGGACTGTCTGGGTATAAGCCTAATTTAGGAACGCAGGTATTTATTGATATGGAAAGTATTGGCATTGATCCTAATAAAGGACAAGTTACGTTGACTGCTATGGCAAATACTTTCTGCAAAAAAATTGAGGATAATAAGTATCCTTGTGGAGTATATGCCAATAAAGAGTGGTTGACTACGCATTTAGATGCTCCTGAAATAAGCAAAAATTATGCTATTTGGCTTGCTCAATATCCTTATGTAAATGGTATGAGCTTCGAACAAGCTAAAAATTTCGTAGCTTCACCTAGTTATGATTTTTATAGAACAACTCCTTATCAATATTGGCAATTTACGTCTAAAGGAAATGTTAATGGAATAAGTGGTAATGTTGACTTGGATTTGGGCTATGATATTTTTGATTAATGTCTTAAGAAATTATAAAAAATGAAACATATCGTTTCATTTTTTTAGTAGTTTTGAATATAATTATAGAATTTGTCTGTTATTTTTTTGTAGGTTTTTCTTTTTTTGATAAAACCAAATATTTTTTGTCTGATAAATTCTATAAATGCACATATGATAAATATTGATATTGCTATAACAAATATTTTTACAAAAATAATAGGGCTGGTAACAAGAATACCTGTGTCTATTTTTAACCATTTATATAACATTACTTGTATATATGGATTATCGTGAATTAAATATACTCCAAATACTAATGGACTAATAAAGTTAATTATTTTGCTTTTTATATTTAGAGTTCCAAACCACAAGAAATAACATATTGATTGAGCTAGAACAAATAAGCAATTATAATGTAATGCGTTGAATGTTATTTGGTTTCCGATATAAGTCCCAATTGTTGTTTGGAAACTTTCTAATGTAGTTCCGAAACAATAGAAAATAAAGTTTATAAACGCAAAACCAAAGAATCCTATAAATAATAATGACTGAAGTTTATTTTTGGAATAATTTTTAAAATGAATATTATTTTGGATAGGGTATTTGGCGAAATATGCTCCTATAAAATAAAGAATTATAAATTGTATTACTGTAAATCCGTCATTTGGACCTAAATAATGTTCAGATATGAATGGAAAAATTGTAAAACATAGGATTGAAATAATAATTAATCTTCTATGTATTTTTTGATTCATATGTTGGATTAATATATTTAAAAATGGGCTTAGAATATATAAAATCAAATAACATGCTACAAACCAGTAACCAGCTAAATATATTGGATTGAAGGCGTTTATATACTGCATTTTTGTTAAACCATAAATTCCTGTTACTAACAAAATTGTGGCAATGACTATTTTATAAAACCATGCAGAATTTAAGGTTTGAAAGAAACTTTTTATTGAAAATTTCTTATTATATTGAAAATACCCGCTTACTAAAATAAATGAATTGACATGCACTAAGCTTATACATAATATTAAAAGTAACATTAAATGGATAGTACCATTAGTATTATCTAAAAGTTTTCCGTGATAAATGATGTGATAAATCACTATAAAAAACATAGATATTATACGCATTAGTTCATAATTAGATTGTCTTTCTTTTTTCATAAGTATACTCCCCCTGAATTTTAGTACTTTACATTGTGTACTCAACTCTATAACAATTATAATATATTTTTGTTTTTTTTTAAATAGGTTTATTTTATTTTCTTTGTATTTGTTATTAAATAAATGTTTTTTTTGAAATTTTGTCTTAAATATGGTAATATATTTTGTGGTGATTTGATGATATCAATGATATGCGATGATAACATACTTTTTTTTGTTGAACATTCAAAATATTTGGATATTTTTTGTTATGTCGTAATATTTATTTGTTTATTGTGCACTATTATACTTATGAATAGTAAATTTAATAAAAAAGAAAATTTTGTTTTTCAAAAAATATTTTTATCTATTGTAATGTTTATGTTTTTGATATTTTTGTTAATAATAATATTTAATACTTTTATTTCTAAAGGTTATGAGGGCTGTACTTGTAGGACCACTTTGAATAGCACAAAAAAGGATTTAAAGGAAGAAAAAGAAATTAAAAGGTATGGCGTGAACAAAGTTATTATTGTTGGCGATTCTAGAATGGAGTTTATTATTGACGGAAAACATGGTAAATTCGATATTCCTTCAAATTTTGCATTTATTGCTAAAAGTGGGGCAGAAATTGAATGGCTTGAAACCAATGCTTTAAAACGTTTAAAAACATATTTAAACGATTGTAAAGACAATAAATGTCATGTTGTCTTTAATTTGGGCGTTAATGATTTTTATACTAATACTAATGTTCCTGAAATGGTAAATAATTATTTTGAACATTATAAGGAATTGGCTAATGAATATCCGGAAGTAACTTTCTATTTCTTGTCGGTTAATCCGATTAATGATAATGTGGTAAGAAAATATTTTCCATCTTTAAAGGCAACTAGTGAATTTATTGAAAAATTTAATGGGACTATGTTTAATGATGTTAAAAAATTAGATTTGTCTAATTTTAAAATGTGTGATTCTTATCATGAATTAGAATTTAAAAGTAGAGACGGTCTTCATTACGACAGAAACACTGGCCAGAGTATATTGAATTATATTACAAATCATTGTATAATATATGAGTAAATGATAGTAAGGTGATTTTATGAGTAAAATTAAAGAATATTTAAAATTGATTAGGGTAAAACATTATGTTAAAAATTTGTTGATATTTTTACCTTTATTTTTTAGTGGACTTTATAAAGATATAGATAAAACTTTAATTTGTATAGCGGGGTTTATTTTCTTTTGCTTAGTGTCTTCAATTATTTATGTTATTAATGATATGTCTGATATTGAAAAAGACCGTTTACATGAAACAAAAAAGAATAGGCCTTTAGCTTCTGGTGCTATTTCTATTAAAAGTGCTTATGCTGTAATTTTTTCTTTAGTGTTTTGCTGTTTGTTATTAATTGGGGTACTTATTTTTCTTAATGGTAATTTATATGCTTTATTATTGCCTTTACTTTATGTGATTATTAATATTTTATATAGTAAAGGGCTTAAGAATGTAGTTTTACTTGATGTAGTCATATTGGTTTCTGGATTCTTAATTCGTTTATTCTTTGGCGGCATTTTGGTTGATGCAGAAGTTTCTAACTGGCTATATTTAACTGTCATGTCTGGGGCCTTTTATATGGGGTTTGGTAAACGCAGAAATGAATTTATTCGTAACAAAGAAAAAACTCGTAAGGTTTTAAAATATTACAATAAGGATTTTCTAGATAAAAGCATGTATGTTTGTTTAACTTTGACTATTGTTTTTTATTCAATGTGGACTGTTGATCCTGTGATAGTAGGGAAGTTAGGTAATCAATTATTGATTTGGACAGTGCCTCTTTTAATGATTATTTTATTTCAATATAGTTTATCGGTTGAAAAAGATTCAGACGGTGATCCTGTTGAGGTTTTGGTAAATAGTAAGTCTTTAATGGCTACTGTGCTTATTTATGTTATTGCAATTATTTTAATTTGGATTTAGGTAGGTGACTTATGTTTGTTGAAAAGAAACTTTCGAAAAAAAGTCAGTTAGTTTTGCGCGTGTTATTCGCTTGCTCGCTTCCTTTTATGACTTTGCTTTTATTACGTGGTGTTAATAACTCTGATGACAATGGCATGTGGCTTATAGTTTTATCTATAATTGCTACTTTTATAGTGGGAATATTACTTTTAAAATTTGTATTTAAAAATTTATTTTCGAAAATAAATTTTGGTTATTTTTTAATATCATGTTTATTGGGATTATATATTGCTAGGTATTATTATTACATTCATATCTATGGTACTGTGAGGGACTTAACATTAAATTACAATGATTTGGGGTTGCCAATCGATAGCGTTTTGTTTAGTAGAATTATTGTTGTTTTAGCTGTTTTTGCGATTATAACTCTTGTATATTTAGTGGTTTTAAAAGCTTGGCCAGCTATTAAGAAATTTTATTTAAATTTATCGAATGGGGAACAGAAATATTTGAAAATCAGTTTAGGCATTACTTTTTTTGCAACTATGGTACTTTATTATTTTGCTCAAGGTTTTTATTTTTCTGATTATGTTTATTATGATATTTTGTATACTTCTGATAGTTCCTCTTTATTTAGGGGTGATGCATTTTTTAATATAAACATGGATGAAAATGATTTAAGGCAACCACTTTTTGGATTATTTGCATTACCTTTTGCTTTGGTGGCTAAACTGTGTTCTGAAATTTTCTTTTTTGTTCCAAATGGTTATGCAGTTTTTTTGACAACAATTCAGATTTTATTACTAAATGTTTCTATGCTTATGGTTTGTAAATTATTGAAATTTGATAAGTTAAATATTGTTTTATTTATTTTACTTTATTTCTGCAGTTTTTCTACAGTTATATTTAGTTTCGTAATGGAACAATATATAATTGGTTTATTTTATTTGATTTTAACTATTTATTTATTTTATGAATATAAAAAAGATGTTAATTATATATATTTAGGAGCGGTTTCTACTTTATTAACTTCAGGCGTGTTATTTCCTTTTATTTCACGTTTTAAAAACTGGAAATATTGGTTAAAAAACATATTTAAATGCTTTATTGCTTTTGTTGTATTAGTGGTTATTTTTGGCCAATTATCACAAGTATTTAATATTGGCGACAATATGGGAAAATTGATGTCATTTTCTGGTGAAAAATTATCGTTTGTTGATAGGCTTATGCAATATTTAGCATTTGTTAAAAGTATTTTTATGGCGGCGCCTGCAAGTTTTATAATTGATGTGAATGGAAATTTTCCTTCTTATCGTTTATACCCAGTTGTGGGGTATAGCTTTGTTGGGATATTTATTTTGCTTTTATGTTTAATAAGTGTGATTTTAAATAGAAAAAATAAAATGGCTATTATTTCTGGATTATGGATTTTATTTTCATTTATTTTATTGTGTGTAGCTGGATGGGGAACTGCCGAGAATGGTTTAATTTTATATTCTTTATATTTTTCTTGGGCATTTATTGTTTTATTATATTTGCTTATAGACAAAATTATTAAAAATTCTAAAGTTAAAATTTTTGTGGTAGTTGCGATTTGCTTGCTTCTTTGTGCTAAAAATATTCCTGAATATATTAATATTGTAGAATTTGTTATTGAATATTATGGTAATTAAAAAGTTGATATTTTTTATCAACTTTTTTTAATTTAATCCCCATACAATAGTTGTTATAAAGAATGCTACCATTATAAGAAGCATAAACCAAACTATTATTCTGGTAAATAATTTAGTCCAATTAACTGGCTTTTTATTTTTCTTTTGTTTTTCTTTATTTTTGCTCATGTTAAACACCTCAGTTTTAATTATACTATTTTTTTGATATTTTTGGAATATTTTTTATTTAAAACAATATAATTTGATAGGGAGAATGATTATGAAAAAATATATGGACAAGTTAAAGAAAAATATTCACATCAATAAAAATTTATTTGTTTTTTTATTAGTTATAGTAATTGTTGGGGTTGTGGCGGGATCTTTATTTTCTATAATTATTGATACTGATGATAAAAAGATGGTTTTAGATTATTTGAATAGTTTTTTTGATAATGTTAAAGATGGTAAACTTAATTATGATATTTCTATTGTTAATACATTAGTTTTTACTGTTGGGTTTGCTTTTGCAATGTGGCTTCTTGGGGTTTCTGTTATTGGATTTTTTGTTGTTATATTTATGTTATTTATGAAAGCTTTTATTTTAGGCTTTTCTATTAGCAGTATAATTGCTAGTTTTGGCTTTAAAGGTGTTTTGTTAGCTTTGGTATATGCTTTTCCGCATCATATTATAAATGTTCTTGTATTTATGCTTTTAACAGCTTATGCGCTTATTATTTCGTTTAAACTGATAAAATGTATTACTTCGAAGAAACCACTGGATTTAAAGTATATAATGCATAGATATTTAGTTGTACTAGGTGTATCTATAGTTTTACTTGTTATAACAAGCTTATATGAGGTGTATATTGTTCCTAAATTATTAAATTTAATTATGGGATTTATAAAATGATAGATTTTCTATCGTTTTTTTAGTATAATTATATAAGGTGATTTACATGAAAAAAGTTGTTGTTGGAATGAGTGGGGGAGTGGATAGTGCGGTTACGGCAGCCTTGTTAAAAAAAGAAGGTTATCAGGTTATTGGCCTTACTATGCTTCTTAATGATGACTTTGAATATGGGGATGCAAAAAGAGTTTGTGATGATTTAGGAATTGAATTTCATTTACTTGATTTGCGGGATAAGTTTAAAGAGATAATTAAAGATAGATTTTTAAATGATTATAAAAAAGGAATTACACCTAATCCTTGTGTTTTGTGCAATAAATATATTAAGTTTGGCTTGATGTATGACGAACTTTTAAAATATGGTGCTGATTATATTGCGACAGGGCATTATGCTTTAATTAAAAATGGTAAATTGTTTAAAGCTGATGATAAAAATAAGGATCAAAGCTATTTTATATATAATTTAACTAAGGAGCAATTAGGGAAAGTCATATTTCCGCTTGCAAATTATACTAAGGATGATGTCAGGAAGTTAGCGTCGGAATTTAATTTGACTGTGGCTCAGAAGAAAGAATCTACTGATGTTTGCTTTATTGGCAGGGGGGGATTTAAAGAATATGTTAAGAATAATATAGAATCTTCCTCAGGTGATATTGTCGATATTAATACTGGCGAGGTTTTGGGCAAGCACAAGGGGCTTATGTATTATACTATCGGTCAAAGAAGAGGCTTAAATATTGGTGGAACTGAAAATAGGTTATTTGTCTGTAAAAAAGATTTAGATAATAATATTTTATATGTTGCTATGGGCGATGAAAATGATTATTTATTAAGTTATGAATGTATTGTTGAAGATGTTAATCTATTAGATGAGTTACCTAGTGAATGTATGGCTAAATTTAGGTATCGTCAGGCTGATAATAAAGTATTTGTTTCTAAAATGGAAGATGGTAATTTACTTGTTAAATATCCTGAAGGTGTTAAAGCGGTTACTCCTGGACAAGCATGTGTATTTTATAACGGTGATGAATGTCTAGGTGGCGGAATTATTAAAGAAGTTAGATAATTAACTTCTTTTTTATGTTATAAAATATTAATTCAAACAGATAACTTATGTTTTTATTGTATACTTTTTCTTTACATTTTACTTGACATTTTTATTGGTTATGATAAAATTAATAATAGGGAGGCCTGAGATATGGAAAGATTAAACGAAATATTAAAAGAACTAGGAATTTCAAAGGTTAAATTAGCAAAGTGTCTAGGTGTTTCTAGACAAATGATATATAATTATTTAGAATTAGATGATATTAATAAATGGCCAAAAGATAAAAAAGTTATTTTATTAAATATTTTAGGAGTTAAATCTGCTGATGAAATTGATAAAATTAAAGTTGATACTGATTATATTATGGATGTTGAAACTCGTGTAAATAGTTTATTTGAAAATACTAATAAAAGTGATGTTACAGATACAAATGTAATTTTTAGTGGACTTGAACCTAAGCAAAAGGAACTATTACATAGTATCGTAGATGAACTTAAAGAACGTTTAAGCGATGATAAAGATGAAAATGCTTATAATTCTATTTTATATTTATATCATTTCTTACAAACTATGGAAAGCTCAAAAGAACTTAAGTATATTTTAGCTTATATGTCTAAAGCAGCAGGATTTACAAAACCTTATGAATTTGTATATGATGAAAATGAACAATTTATTTTTGAAAGTATCTTATTTTCAGCTATAACATTATACCATGGTGGTAGTGCTAGTAAATCTAAGATAGCTGCAACTCATAAACGTTTTGTACAACAAATTGAACAAAAATTAGAAGATAAGATGAGTCGTACATTAGAAATTAATTCTGCTAAAGTACAAGCTTTAAAGGAATTAGGATATACTGGTATTGATGAATCTAATGCAGCTGAAGTACTTGCTAAAATCGTTGAAATTCAATCTAGAAAAGTTGGTAATTAAAAATCCTATAATATATATTATGTTAACTTGTTAATATAAAAATAAAACTATCTATTAAATAATATAGGTAGTTTTTGTTTTTTGTATTACTACTACTCTAATATAGTTAAAGTAATTATCTTTCATTTAGAATTATATATTGATTATTTAAATTTATTTTAAAATATTTTTAGATTATTTTTTAGGAAATTTTATTTTTATTATTCATTTATAATTATTTCCGGGAAATTATGCTTTTCTATTTTTAATTGAGATGAATAACTATCCATCTAATTAAAGTTTTTTGGCTTAAAATGCGTCTATTTATTTTAGTAAACTCCCCTCTTTTTAATAAATATGCGAATAGGGGGAGTCAATTTTGAAAAAATGTGTTATAGTATATATAGAATAAAAGTAGGAGGTTAGTTTTATGAAAGATGATGGTGCAAATAATAAAAATAAAGCTGAAGGATTTAGTTTAAGCATTGGCGATGGTGTTAGATTTGGTGTTGGATTTGCAATTGGTACAATATTGATAAATGTATTAATATTTCTGTTATTGTTTGATATTATTTTAATTGCTGGAGTTAGCGTTTTTAATGGTTGACTCTCCCCTATTTTATTTAATTTGGTGAGAGTGTTATTTGAATTTATAGGGAAGTTGGGAGGTTAGTTTTATGATGGAAGAAGAAAATACTTTTTCAAATGAAGAAAATGCTAAATATGTTAATTGTTGCGCTGTGCTTATGTATTTTTATTTGAAAAGCGAGAATGAAAAAATTAATGTTAATGAAGTTGCTGGATTTATGGGAGAAAATACTGAAGAAAATTTATTTATTATTAAACGAGTTTTAGGTGGTCTTAACAAAAACGTCCGTTTTAATAATGTAACCCTCTCCTACTCTGATTATTTATGGCTAGACAGAGTGGTTAAAGATAATAAAAATTATAGATTTCAATTATTTCCTTTTATAATTTCTATATGTGCGTTTGCTGTTTCTTTTGCCGCTTTATTATTTAGTAGTGCGGCTAAACCATTACTTATGTTGTTATGCATTGCTATTGCTTTATTTGCTATTTATTATATTTATAAGATTTCTGATTAATTCATTAATAGATGACTAATATACATAAATAATATACCTATTATAAAGAACAAAAATGTTCTTTTTTTATTATTATAATTTAGTGCGGTTGGTAATAGCTTGACCCACCCAATGTGAATCATAATACCAGCAATTATAGCTAATAAAATACCCATAATTGTATCATTAATAATAGGTGCTAGAAAAAGAAAAGCTAGTATGGCGCCGAATGGTTCTGACATACCTGATACAAATGTATATAATAAGGCCTTTTTATGGCTTTTGGTGGCTTTAAAGATAGGGATTGATATACTAATGCCTTCTGGGATGTTATGGAGCGCTATGGCGATTGTAAGGGCTATTCCTAGTTTTATATTTGTAGCCGATGAAAGAAATGTGGCTATTCCTTCTGGAATATTATGTAGTATAATGGCAATCATAGAAAATATACCTACTTTTAATAGTTTGTTATTTTCTTTTTTGTTTTGGTTTTCGGGAATTAGTTTATCTATTATGTATGATAGAAACATTCCTATTAAAATAAAAATAAATGTTAGAATAAAGGTGCTTGTTTTATTATTTTTTATTAGTAGTTCTAGCGATTCTGGGATAAGATCTATTACTGATACACAAATCATTACACCGGCTGCAAAACTAAGTGAATATTTTAGTACTACTCCCCTTTTATCTTTTATAAATATTAGAATTGATCCTAACATTGTTGAAAGACCGGCAATTAGGGTTAAAATAAATGCGACTAATATATTAGACATGTTCTCACCTAAGTAAATTTTATGCTTTTTGGTATTAAAAAAGTATGATTTCTCATACTAGTAAATTAATTAGTTCAATTAATAATCCTACAAAAACTCCTATTATATATACTATTGAAACTATTTTTAAATTTTCTTTAATATTTTTATTGGATTTAAATAGAATTATTAGCGCGACTCCACTATTAGTAAGTAAGCCTGATATTGTTGGCGCGAGTGGTAGAACACCATTTATATATAGTTCTGTTAAGGCAACGCTTGAAGCACAGTTTGGAATTAAACCTATTAAACTGGCGACGAATGGTGCGAACCAATTATTATTGATAAATAGATTCTTAAGGAAGTCTTCACCTAAAAGATACATACATGTATTTAAAATGAAAGTTATTATTAGAATAAAAATAAAGGTTTTTATTGTATGTTTTAAACTGGATTTGATAATTCCGTGTTTACAATCGCAATGTTCTTCTTCACATATATGATAAGTTATTTGTTCTTTATTTGGTTTTATAATTAAATCTAATATAAATCCAAAGATTATACCGATTATTAGTTTTATACCAAGAAGGGTTATGATTGTGGTTATGTTTGCGCCTTCAGCGATTAATATTGGAAGCATTTCGTCGCTTGTTGATAGATAAACGGCTATTAATGTTCCTAAGCTAATTATTCTAGTTATATATAGGTTTGTGGCGATAACTGAAAAACCGCATTGTGGGAATATTCCAGCTAAAGCACCTACTAGTGGTCCTAATTTGCCAGCTTTTTCTATTTGTTGTTTACTTTTTTGAGTTAATTTATGTTCAAAGAATTCTATGATTAAAAAGGCTACAAATAAAAACGGTAGCAGTTTTAGACTATCAACTATTGTTTCAATGATGACTTCTTTCACGATCTTCCCCTACTTTCTATATTCTTAGTTTTCTTACTTCGTCTTTATCTTTTTTGGAAACTTTGTATGAATCACATATTTTACTTATGGCTTTATTATGAGTAAATTTATCTAGATTGTTTTTCTGTAAATATTTATGGGTTTCTTTTGGATATTTAATATAACACATTGATATAAGCCAGCTATTTGCCATTTTGACATAGTAGTGATCGCTTGTAATAGAATCGCATATATTAAATATTTTGTCAAGGTTTTCTTCTTTTATATAGTAACTTAATAAAAGCGTTATACCGAATCTAATTTCCCAAGGGTTATTTGATTTTAGGTATTTGTTTAGTTTATTTATATTTATGGTTTTAAAGATTTTTAGATTAGAAACTGTAAGATCGTTGGTAGCCCAGTTATCGATATATGGAATAAAGTCATCAATTAATTTGAATAATTCTTTTTCGTCTATTTTGATATATCCAAGTATTAAACCGTGTAATATGCACTCTTCATAAGTTTTATGGGTATTTTGCTTGATAAAACTTTGATAATCATTTTTACTAATTTCTTTGGCTAGCTTTTTTAAGCCTGGTGTTCTTATGCCGATAACTGTGATATTTTCGTTTTTTAATAATTTTGAATGAAATTCTTTATATTTTTCATCTTTATTTTTATATAGTTCATTTATAAAGTTTTGATATGTTTCTTTTGTGTATGTCATTTGTTTTCCTTAATATAAATTTTGATTGTTTTTAAATTTTTCGAATGATTTTATAGTTTCTTCTCTATCTATTTGGGTAAATTTTATTATATCATTATTATCTAAGTTATTTAATAATTCATATATTTTATTATCTCTAAAACCAATATTTTCAGCATCTTTTTTGGTGTTTCCGTAATATACTTCTTTTATATTGGCCCAAATAATGGCGGATAAGCACATTGGGCATGGATAACATGTTGTATATAGTGTACATCCACTTAAATCGTGTGTTTCTAGTATTTGTGCGGCAGTTCTAATGACGTTTATTTCGGCGTGGGCGGTTGGATCTTTGCTTTCTATAACGGTATTACGACTAGTGGCGATAACTTTACCGTCTTTAACGATAGCGGCTCCAAATGGTCCACCATCTTTAAAGTTATTGTCTTCATTTATTTTTGCTTCGTTTATAGCTTCTAACATATATTTATTCATATTATTCCTACTTTCCATGTGGGTGAAAATCTTGATAATTTTCTTTTAGTTTTTCGTTAGTTATGTGGGTATATATTTGTGTTGATGAGACGTTGCTATGTCCTAGTAATTCTTGGATACTTCTTAAATCAGCTCCGTGTTTGAGAAGATGGGTGGCGAATGAATGTCTTAGGGTGTGTGGTGAAAATTCGGTTTTAATACCTTGTTGTTTTGCTAATTTTTGTAATATTTTAAATAAGGCTTGTCTGGTCATTTTATCGCCTCTACTACTTAAAAAAAGATAATTTGTGGTTTTATTTTTAAGCATACCTGGTCTATGGCATGTAATGTATTCGTTTAGGGCATTTACAGCGTATTGTCCGAGCGGAATTACTCTTTCTTTACTTCCTTTACCAAATATTCTTACTAAGGCCATATCGAGGTCGATATCGGTCATTTCGAGGTTTATTAATTCAGTTACTCGAAGACCACTACTGTACATGAGTTCTAACATTGCTTTATTACGGTAACTATAATTATCGGTTAGTTTGATATTTAGGAGATTATCAACTTCGGTTTCGGTTAGAACTTTGGGCAGGGATTTTTTTAGTTTAGGTTGGGTTATATTATCTAATGGATTTTTGGTTACGTATTTTTCGATAAGTAAAAATTTATAGAAGCTTTTTAATGTACTTATATTTCTAGCGACGCTTCTTGGACTTTCTGTTTTGTTTAATTCTTGAATATAATCTCTTATGTCTTTATTGGTTAATGATTTTAAGGTTTTTTTGTTATTGAAATGCTTTTCAAATTTGATCAAATCGTTATTATATGAATTAATGGTATTTTGACTGTATTTTTTTTCTAGTAATAAGTAGTTTTTAAAATCTTCTATTTTTTGTTTGTAATCCATGTTTTTCACCTATTATTATTTTAGCAAAAATATGCTTATTTTACAATGTGTGCTATAATGGGAATGAAGGAGGATTTATGATTAAGGAATTTAAAGAGTTTATTTCTAGAGGAAACGTTATTGATTTGGCTGTTGGTGTTATTGTTGGTGGCGCTTTTGGGAAAATTGTTTCTTCTTTGGTTAATGATGTTTTGATGCCGCTTATTGGGATATGTTTAGGTGGCCTTGATTTTGGCGGTCTTACTTTAAAGATTGGTAGCGCGAGCATAAATTATGGAATGTTTATTCAAAATATTGTTGATTTTCTTATTATTGCTTTTTGTATTTTTGTGTTTATTAAACTTATTAATAAGATTGCTAGACATGAAGATAAAAAGGAAAAAGAAGAAGAAAATAAGAAATCTGAGGAAGTTATTTTACTTGAAGAGATTAGAGATTTACTTAAAAAGGAAAAAGACCGTTAATATAACGGTTTTTGTTTTGTGGTATTGGGTAAAGATGGTATAATATTAGTGGTGATGTATATGGAACCTTTAGCACATTTAAGTAGACCGGAAAAGCTTTCAGATGTTATTGGACAAAAACATTTGATTGGTGAAAATAAGGTTTTAAGTAACTTAATAAATAATAAAAAGATTTTTTCGATGATTTTATATGGCCCTCCAGGTACTGGTAAAACGACTTTGGCGTATGCGATGATTAATGAACTTAATTTACCTTTTGGATTTTTAAATGCGGTTATTAATAGTAAAAAAAATTTTGATGAGATGGTTATAAGGGCAAAGGCTGAAGATAATTTCATTTTAATTATGGATGAAATTCATCGTTTGAATAAGGATAAACAGGATTTACTTTTACCTTATTTAGAAAGTGGGATTATTACTTTAATTGGGATGACGACGGCGAATCCTTATCATTCTATTAATCCGGCTATTAGAAGCAGATGTCAATTATTTGAACTTAGGCCTTTAAGTGAGGAAGATATTTTGGATGGTCTTCGAGGTAGTTTAGATTCTTTAAATGGCATTGAAGTTACTGACGAAGCACTTAATTATATTGCTTCTTTGGCTGGTGGTGACTTAAGGTTTGCATATAATTTACTTGAGGTTTCTTACTACTCTACTAGTGATTTTAAGGTTGATTTAGAAGTGGTTAAAAGAATAAATAATAAACCTAATTTATATATTGATAAGAATGATGATGGTTATTATGATGTTATTAGTGCATTTCAAAAGTCGATACGTGGTAGTGATGTTGATGCGGCTTTACATTATTTAGCTAGGCTTATTGCGGCGGAAGATTTGGATATTATTTTTAGAAGGTTATCTGTTATTGCTTATGAAGATATTGGGCTTGCGAATCCAGCGATTGGGCCTAGATTAAATGCTTGTATTGCGGCTTGTGAACGTTTAGGCTTACCTGAAGCTCGCATTCCTTTAGGGGAAATTGTTATTGAAATGGCGTTATCACCTAAAAGTAATAGTGCTCATGATGCGATTAATACGGCTTTAAATGATGTTTATAAGGGTAATGTTGGTAAGGTTCCTAGTCATTTAAAAACTAATTCTAAGGATTATAAGTATCCACATAGTTACAAAGGTAGTTATGTTAAACAGCAGTATTTGCCTGATGAGCTTCTTGGTAAAAAATATTATGTACCTAAAACTACAAGTAAGTATGAAATTTCGATTAAACAAATTTATGATAAGATACAAAATAAATAGGGCTTCCCCTATTTTTTAGTATGCGTTAAGTTTATATTTGATGTTATTTTTAACTAGCTACACATGTATGGATAGTAACTTTATAATAGTTTGATTCATACACTGTTCCACTAAATTTAATTGTATTATAGGAATCATTTATTGTTTTAACATAATACATAGTATCTGCCGTCGACCTATTAAGTGTGATATAATTTCCTTTTATGGTATCAGCAATTAGCTTATAAAGGTCGCTGACCTGACCGCTAGTCCACTGACTACTTAAATCAAGTCTCTTCGGTGGTTCTGCTAATCTGAAAACGCCTGAATTTGTATAGGAAAATGATGTATTATAGTAGACATCATAAGATGAGGAAGTGTTTCCAATGCGGCATTGTATTGGTGATCCGTGGCCACATCTTAACTCTATTTTATTAACTTCACGAGTGTAATAATATGGTGCACAAGTTCGATATGTCTTATTTAAATTAGAATAATTACATGTGATGGCACTTGTAGCTGTGCATGATGTTAGTGTTTGTTCTGTATTACTAAATGAATAATTAATAGTTACGCTATAAGAACTACTAACGGTATTGGCTCCGTCACTTACTTTTCCAACTAATGTTCCTGAGGCTGTAAATGATACACTGGCGGTTGTGCTGGTGACTTTTACTTCTGTTCCGTTATTTTGTTTATAAGTACAGGTATATGTAGAGCCACATCCACTTGGGAATGTAATTTTTACTGTTTTTGGAGCAGTTCCACTAACTGAATATGTTGGTGTTGGTATATTATTTGTAGTAACTGAAGTTGCACCACTTGTTGTTTGCTTTCCTACTCCACTGGTGACTCTGGCTTTTATACTATAGGCAGTATTGTTTTTTAATCCACTAAATGTATAGGTATTACTACTTCCTGTAGTCCATGTGCTTCCACCATCTTTACTAAATTCATATTTGGTTATTCCACTTGTTGCGGTGGCAGTAGAAACGATTGTTATGCTTTTTGTTGTTTTGCTTGTTGCTATACTTAGAGTTGGGTCACTTTTATCTATTTTTACGGTTGTGCTTGCTTCTTCTGATGTATTTCCGGCTTTATCTACGGCTCTAAATTTGATTGTTTCGTTTCTATTTGTTGTATACGTTATTGTTCCTTGTCCATCTGATGTTGTCATAGCTCTTTCGGTCCATGCGTTATTTTCGTACCATTCATAATGGTCTATTCCACTACCTTCATCGGTACTTGTTATTGTTACTGTTACATCATTAGTACTCCAGTTTCCATTGCTGTTATTTGTTATTGTTGGTGTTGATGGCTTTATATCATCAATGGCTTTTGCGGTTAAATTTGTACTTTCTGTTATAGCATATCTATCATTACTATCTCCAACTTTTTCGGAATTTTTATACCAGCCTAATATATTGTATCCTTTGGCGGTTATAGTTGGTAATGTTATTTCACATGTTGCATTTTGATTATATAAATAACAGATATCATTTTCTTTACTTATAGATGTTATATTGTCATTTTTTGTATAATTTACAGTTAAAGCTTTTTTGAATATTGCATAAAGCATTGTGTCTTCACTTGGCATTTGTAATGATTCTAATCCTTCGGTGGCGTCTTTATTTGTATTCCAGCCTATAAATTCATAGCCTTCTTTTTCGGCGATTGGACTTAAATCTACTTCTTCTGTTTCTGAGGCATAGTATTCTGAACCGGTCGTATTAGAACCTCCATTGGTAGCATAATCATAAGTTAGTAAATAATTATTAGTTGGGGTTATTGTTCCGCCTTCGGCTTGAGTATAATTCAATTCTATACTTACTTCTCCAGAACCTTCTTCTGGGATTCCTGTAAAGTCTGGATTATATTCTATTTTTACTTTTATTATTTTAGATGAATTTTTAAATAGTTTTTCTCCTTTTTTGTATCCTGAAAAGGTTATTTTTACGGCTTCATTTGTTGATTTTATGTTATTACTAATGCTTTCTAATTTAGCATCTAATGTTCCATTATTTTCTACTGTTACATCGTATTCTACAGAGTCTCCTTTTTCATATAAGTTTGCTTCCATGCATGCGGTTAAATTTGTCCATGATGGAGCTTTTGCTGTTTCGGCGCTGCCTTCTTTACCTGATTCTGTTACACTTGTTATTTTAATATCCCAGTTAGAACTTATTCCTGATGTTCCTTTTATTTTTAAATTTGTTTGAAATGCGGCATATCCTGTCATCATTATACATAATAGTCCTAGTAACGAAAATATTATTATTTTGTTTTTTCTTTTTTGTCTCACTTTATTACACCTACTTTGTTGATTATTATTTATACTCAATTATACGTTAATTATATCACTATATTTGAGTACAATCAATACTCAAACAGCTCATTTTTGTATCTTTTATTGATAGACTGTGTTAGAGGTGTTTAGATGAAAATAAAGGCAAATGATTATAGTGCGGCTGAAATAGTAAAAATTATTAGGGAATGGACAGAACTATCTCAAAAAGATTTTGCTGAATCTTTAGGGAGAAGCCGTGATAGTATTAATAATATTGAAAATGGACGTAATCGTATTTTCTTAAATACATTACTTGAAATTGCTAAAAAGTACGATATTGAAATTACTATAGAAAAAAAATAGGATTTTTCCTATTTTTTTAGTATGAAAAGTTCTAGTGCGAGATTTTTATCGGTTTTACCGGTTTTGATATTGATATCGATATCGGCTAAATCGGAAAGATATTGTAATAGTAAGTCTGAACTATATTTTTTTCCATTTTGAATGGCTAATTTTATTCTATATGGATGGATTTTTAAAGTACTGGCGATATCTTTTTCGGATAATCCTTTTTTTAATAATTCTTTTGATTGATACATGATTCTAAATTGATTTGCAAGCATGATTATTATTTTTATTGGTTCTTCGTTCATTTTTATCATTTCATGATATATTTCTAGGGCTTCACTTTTATTATTTTTTACTATGTGGTCTAGTAATTTAAAAATATCGGTATCTATCTTTTTTGTAGTTACATTTAATATATCTTCTTTGGTAATTATTTGATCTTCTTTATATAGTTTTAATTTTTCAATTTCATTTTCTAAGATTAATGAATTGTCGCCTACTCTTTCTATGAATAGGTTTATTAGACTATTATCTATTTGATAGTCTTTTAGACCTGTTTTGATTATTTGAACGGGGCTTATATTTTCGTTAAATTCTTTTACGGTTCCGTTTTTCTTTATTAATTTGGTTATTTTTTTTCGTTCATCTATTTTTTCTTGGTTAATGGTGAATATTAAGGTTGTATCTGGGTTGGGATTGTTTAAATATTGTTCAATTATTTCACTATCTTTGCTGGTTGAGGCGGTAAACATATTGGCATTTTCACAGATTACGAGTTTTTTTTCACTAAAAAGTGGCAGCGTCATACAGTCGTTGATTATATTTTCGATATTTTCACTATCTAAATCAAATTTACTTATATTTATATTTTCGAAAGTTTTTGATATTTTTTTGATTTCATTTTGAATTAAATGATTTTTAGTACCATATAATAGATATATCATTGTATCACCTATATAATTATAGCATATTTTGATTATAATTTGTATATTTGGCGAAAATGTGGTAAAATATAGGGACTTTATGGGGATTTTATAAAGTTAGAGAAAGGTGAATTTTATGAAGAAAAAAGTATATAATACGAAGGACTTGAAGTTTGCAGAATTTAAATATGAATATAGGTTTAATTATTATGATAGTTGCGGGGAAAATTATGTAGTAGTTAATGGCCAAAGGAATGGTTTACTTTATTGCGGTGATGGTGTTTTAGTTGACTTAGTTAGTGGAATTGAAGTAAAACCTGAAAATATTATTTCTGAGGTTCCTATTGCTTCTATGGATGTAGATCTTTCATTAGATAAAATATTAAGTATTTTTAGTGATGTTGAACGTTATAATAATTATATGGCAATTGAATTAAGAGGCGAACGTAGTTTACAAATGGGTGATTTATTTAGTTGCGTTCCAGCGAATGCAATGTTTAGAGCTAGCAAAATTAAATATGGACTTCGTGATGAATTTGATACAAGAGCAATGCTTGCGGATGAAGCTAAGGGTCAAGAAGCTAAATGCGAACTTGATAAAGTGACATCTAGGGTTAAAAAATTATTTAAAAGAAAATAAACTTTGGAATTTCCAAAGTTTTATTTTTTGCTTAATTCAAAATAGAAAGTTGTTCCTTTTTTTGAACTTGTTATGCCATATTTACAATTATGGTTTATCAAAATATTTTTAACTATCGATAGCCCTAGTCCTGTTCCATATTCGTTTCTTTTATGTTTTTTCTTATTGTGATAGTATTTGTCCCAAATTAGTTTTGTTTCTTCTTTGGGAATGCCTTTACCACTATCTTTTATACTGATTAAATATGTGTTTGGTTTTTCCTCGATGGTTATTGTGACATTCTTATCTTCTCCAGTATAGTTAATGGCGTTGTTTATTAGATTATATATTACTTGATAAATTCTTTTTTCATCGGCGGTTACTATTGCTTCTTTTGGATGCTTGAAGATGAAATTATATCCTTCTTGTTCGGTTAAGATGCCGAATTTTTTTATTACTTCTTGGGTTATTTTGACGATGTCGAATTTTTTTATGTCGAGAAAGCCGCTTTTTTCTTCTAATGATGATAAATCTAATAAATCATTAACTAAGGCGTTTAATCTATCGGTTTCGGTGATTATTGTATTTAGGTGTTCTTCCCTTTTGTCTTTGTTTTTATAACTTAAATCTCTAACCATTTCGGCATATGCTTTAATCATGGTAAGTGGTGTTTTTAAATCGTGGGAAACGTTGGCGATTAAATCACGTTTTAATTCATCCATTTTTGCTAATTCATTTTTGGCTTGGTTTAAGGTTTCGGCTAGTTCACGAATTTCATAGATGTCGATATTAACGTTAAAATCTATATCGTAGTTTCCTTCACCCATTTTTTTGGCTTTGTCGGAAATTTGGGTGATTGGTTTTGATATTTTTTTTGAGATGAAGTAACCGATTATTAGGGCCAAAATAAGGGTTACTATGGTTACATATATCATTTGGCTTTTAAGTATGTTTACGGTGCCATCTATAGGCTGTAAGGAAACGTTTAAAAAGGCATATGTTGAATCATCTAATTTTAAGGCATATATCAATATGTCGTTTTTAAGTTTATTATTTATTAATTTATATTTTTTGTGATTTATATTACTATTTATAAAGTCTTTTTTTACTTCAAAATTGGTATTGCCAAATTCCATACATCCTTGGTTAAAATATCTTGCTTCATAGTCTGAATTTTCGCCGTATATTTCTATGCATACGTTATTATTAATGGCGATTTGTGATAATGAGTTTAGGTTATTTTGTTTAAAGTCTTTATATAATTCTTTAGTAGCGTTATTTAGTTCATTTATTTTATAGTTTCTATAATATGTATTTAAAAATACTATTTCTATTATCCATATAAATGCGAGTATTAGTACGGAAAATAAGATTAAGAAAAACCAGATTTTGGTATTTAGGCTATTTCTTTTTATTTTGTTTTTTAGGTAATTTGTTATTTTTTTAATTTTATTACTTATTTGTGACAAATTTATAACCTACTCCTCTAACTGTAACTATTAAATTTCTATATTTTCCTAGGTTATTTCTTAGCATTTTTATATGGGTATCTACAGTTCGATCATCGCCATAAAAATCATATCCCCATAAATTACTTAGTAGTTGTTCTCTTGATAAGGCGATGTTTTCATTTTTTATGAAGTAACATAACAATTCATATTCTTTTGGGGTTAGTTTTAGTTCTTTATCGTTTATATATACGCTGTGAGCATTATAATCGACTTTTAAATCTTTATATATGAAGTGATTATCGTTTGTTTTACCGCTTCGTTTTAGAATGGCTTTTATTCTAGCGATTAGTTCTTTTGGACTAAAGGGCTTTGTTAGATAGTCATCGGTTCCTAGATCAAAGCCGATTAGTTTATCGTATTCTTCACTTCTGGCTGATAAGATTATAACGGGGATATTTTTTATTTTTTTCATTTCTTTTAGAAATGTTAAACCATCCATTTTGGGCATCATCACGTCTAATACGACGAGATCTATTTTTTCTTTTTCGATTATTTCTAGAGCTTCTTTACCATTTTCGGCTTCTTTTGTTTCGAAGCCTTCGTTTATGGCATATTCTCTAATAACGTCTCTAATTAGTTTTTCGTCATCGACTATAAGGATTCTCATTTTATCACCTTCCTAGATTAATTATACTACGAAAATATGTGTTTTTAGTGAAAAAAAGACCATTTGTCTTATAAGAATAGTAAGACTAATGATCCAACGATTAAACAGTACCATACGAAGTAAATAAGTTTACCTTTTAGCATAATTCCTTTAAACCATTTTGTTGAGAAGAAGGTTACGATGCAGGCGACTATGGCACCTAGGATATAACCTATTAAAAGATTTGCGTCTATACCGGCTTCAGCGACGTCTTTAACGCCTAAAATCATTGTTGCGAAGCTTATTGGTATATATAACATAAATGAAAATTTGAAGGCTACTTCTCTTTTTAGCCCTGAGAACATTCCGCCGACTAATGTAGCTCCACTACGGCTTATGCCTGGAAGTAAGGCAACTACTTGAAATAGTCCGATGGTAATGGCGTCTTTTATTGTTATTTGGTTATCATCTTTTCTTCCTTTTAATTTTCTGATTAAAAATAGGAATAAAGCGGTTACTAATAGGGCTACTCCAACATATTTGACATTGCTTAGGTATTTTTCGATTAGGTCATTGAAGATTAAACCGCATAGTCCGGCTGGGATTGTGGCAATGATAACTAGAATAACGTAGTGAAAACCACTTTTATATTTTTTGTCTTTGGTTTTTATATAATTGATAAAGTCCCAAAATAGTTTGGCGATATCTTTTCTAAAAACGATTATAATGGCAATTAAACTACCAAAATTAGCGAATATTTCAAAGTTTAAATCTTTTAAAGCGTCTAAATCGAATAGATTTTTAAATATAACTAGATGCCCACTTGATGAGATTGGTATTGGCTCAGTTAAACCTTGAATGAACCCTAAAAGTAGATATATAAGTAACATAAATCATCCTCCATACTTTAATTATATATTTTTCTCTTACTAATTATATCATTTATTTTTATCTTTAACAAACATTTTTGCATGGAAAAAAGCCTTAAGCGGCTTTTTCTTGTTTAAAGGTTTTTTGATACCCATTTTCTTTTGGTTTAATTATACTTATATTTATAGTTTCTTTATTTGTTTTGGTTATTAAACTTAAGTTATCCCAGGTGTTTTTAATTCTTTTAAATCTAGGGTTTGTTACTTTATATGGATATATTTTTTCTAATGAATTATGAAGATTTTCTAGTGAGTCGATACCAGATAGTTCAATGTTTTCTTTTTCTACTATGTTTTCTTCTACTGGCTTGTTACATTTATTTAAATAAGATGCTTCAAGGTATTTTTCTAGTAATTCTTCGTTGAAAAATCCTTGTCCAAGCATTTCTTTTTGTTTTTTTAATTCTTCAATTAATTGTTTATTATTCATAATATCCCCCTACTTTCGCAGACATTTTTAATTATACCTAATTTTGTGATTTGTGTCAAATTGTGTATACTGGATGATTTTTAATTGTTTATGTGATGGTGGGTAGTTCTTGTATCTTTAGTAATACGGGCGAATGTATAACCATTATCTTTGGCGTATTTTATAATGTCTGGGAGGGCTTCGACGGTTGATTTTTTAACGGCTGTATCGTGCATTAAAATGACGTTTTGGCCTTGGTGAAGGGCTGAAGTTGTATTGTGATATATTTGTTCCTTGGTTAATTTACCTGATGCGTCACCGGAATCAACGTTCCAATCAAAATAGTAGTAATCGTTATCGTTTAATTTATTTGTTATTCTAGTAATGATGCCTTGATTATATTTTTTACTTACGGTGTTTGATGATCCACCTGGTAATCTAATGATTCTTGAATTATTGCCGGTTATATTATAAACTTTATTTTTTATTTTATTTAAATCGTCAAAATAGTTTTGATCGATACTATAGATGTATTTATAGTTATGGGTAAATGAATGTAAGGCGATGGTATGACCTTCGTTGTGGGCGCGTTTTACGGTATCTTTATATTCGTCAATGTGTGTGCCTATTACGAAAAATGTGGCAGGAACGTTTCCTTGTTTTAGAATATCTAAAATTTGATTTGTTAAGTAGCTTGGCCCATCATCAAAGGTTAAATATATTGTTTTATCTGAGACTACTGATGGTATTTCGTTTGTTCTTGGCTCTGGTGTTTTGGGACTTTTTAGTGGTAATTCTGGTTTTATTTGATTGAAAGCGACTGGTATTTCTCCTACTTCAACTATTTCTACTTTTTTAAATAAACTTCGCATGGCAAAAACAATAATTAAAAAGGTTAATAATATAATTGATATTATTTTTAATTTATTATTCATACTACTTCCCCCAAGTACTTACATTATATCACTTTTCT
>CANRSQ010000003.1 GCA_947642475.1 uncultured Mycoplasmatota bacterium | reverse complement strand
ATAATGACCTATGGCGTATTATATCTATTGAACCAGATAATACACTTAAAATAATGAAACAAGATAGTATCGGCAGTTTACCTTATGATCCAGGCTATGAAACAAATATAACTGGTATAACAAATGCAAATTCTATGACAGGAACAAGATGGTCATCTACAAGTACAGATTATTGTTACTACAATGGTTCAACCACATCATACTTTGGTTGTAATGTCTGGGGAAGCAAAACAACAATGTTAGATTCAAATGGAAATAGTATAACTAAAATGCCAAGAGTAGTAGGCAATTCAACTACATATAATTTGCCAGAAAAAGAAGCTTATCTAAATACATATTTAAATAATACATATTATGCTAGTTTAAGTGAAAATACAAAAAGTAAAATAACTACTCATAGTTTTAATGTAGGAATTTTGGCCTATACAGATGGTCAAACATTATCTACCGATATTTCACAAGAAAAAACATACACTTGGAAAGGTAAAGTCGGACTTCCAAATGCCACTGATTATGTAAGAGCCAGTACCGATGCTTCGTGTACTAACGTTTATGCCGGATATCAAAGTTCATATCCATGCAAGAAAGAAAACTTTATGTTTTATTCCGCTGATTGGTGGACAATGTTGCCTCATTCTAATTCATCTTCTTTCGGTGCTTGGACCGTCATTAGTGCAGGTAGGCTAAGCCTCAATAATGTAAGTTATTCATACGGCGTGCGCCCGGCTGCATTTCTCACATCAGATATAACTTTAAACGGTGAGGGAACAGAAACAAATCCATATAAGATAGTTTCATAAAATCCAGTGTAAAAACTAGATTTTTTCTTTACATTAATAAAAAAATTATAATTGACAACAAACAATATATCTAGTATGCTTAACAATAGAGAGGAGTATGTAATAAAATGAAAAACGGTTTTAAAATCTTATGCGTAATGGCACTAATTCTAATGACCACAGGCTGCGTAAAAATGGAAATAGGAATGGATATCAATAAAGATAAAAGCATGAATTTATCAATAATAGAAGCAGCCAACAAAGAATTATTAGAACAATCAGATGGAGATACCGCCGATGAAAGCGAACTTGAACAAATCAAAAAAGAAGGCTTCAAAGTCGAAAAATATGAAGACGATAGTATGCGTGGTTATAAATTCACCAAACAAGTAAATAATATCGATACTATCAGTACTGAAGATAAAGTAGTAGGAGACCTATCAGTAAATTCAGATAACAAAAAAGAAAATGAATACTTATTCACAGTAAAAAAAGGATTATTTAAAAACACCTATTCTGCAATCTTAAAATCATCAGATGCAAATACAATAACCGATCAAGCCGTGACTAATAATGAAGAAAATACTGACGAAACTAATACCGAAGAAAATTATACAGAAAACGAAAATACAACAATAGACGGAAATATAATTGATGAATCTATAGATGAAAATATAACAATAGACGAAAATACAGCCGATGAATCAATCGACGAATCATTCTCACAAGATATAAATTTAGAACAACTCGCTGCATCTGGAATGCAAATGAATTTCACTGTTAATTTACCATATAAAGCAATAAACAATAATGCAACCAAAGTAGATAATCATGGTCAAACATTAACTTGGGATTTATTAGACAATGAAGGCAAAAACATTGAATTCGAATTTGAATTATATAATATGACAAATATTTATATTGCTGTTGGAATAGGCGCACTATTAATAATCATAATAATTATTCTAATTATAAAAAAAATAAAGGGAAAAAAGAATAAACCTTTAGAAACAATTTCCGTAGTAGAACAATTAAATAGTGTAAAACCAGCAGATATAGAAAATATGCCATCACAACCAAATTCTATGAATATTTCAGGTACAGTAACCAATATAACAGAAACAACACCAGAACCAAATACAACTACCAAAGAAACAATAACAGAAAATAATATTCCAGAAGAAAACGTAGAAGTATTAGATATAGAAGAAACACATAACAAAGACATTTAAGAAGTGATAAACATCACTTCTTTTCTATTAGAAGGTGTAAAAATAAAGTAAAACTTATCATTCATACTTGCGACAAAACCATATATATATTATAATAGTAACAAAGAAAGGAAGAAAAAAATGGAAGATATTTTATTAGAAACAGAAAACAAAATGAATGAAGCTATCGAAGCTATGAAAAAAAGATTTACAAACGTAAGAGCAGGGAGAGCTAATCCCGCAATTTTAGATGCCGTTATGGTATCATATTATGGAACAGATACCCCATTAAAACAGTTAGCAACTATTTCAATCCCAGAAGCTAGACAACTTATGATTAAACCATTTGATAAAAGCGCTATCGGAGCCATTGAAAAAGCAATATTTGAAGCTAATATTGGATTAACTCCAAACAATAACGGAGAAAGCATTATTTTAAACATTCCCGCACTTACAGAAGAAACAAGAAGAGAATACGTAAAACAAGTAAAACAAATCGCTGAAGATTGTAAAGTAAACTTACGTAACGTTAGACAAGATGCCAATAACGATATCAAAAAATTAGAAGAAGCAACAGAAGATGACAAAAAAGGCATGCAAGAAGATGTTCAAGATTTAATCAATAGCTATAATAAAAAAGTAGATGCATTATTAAAAGAAAAAGAAGAAGAGCTTTTACAAGTATAAAGGAAGTGGAAAAATGTTTAGAAAAAAAACTGCCACAGAAATTGATAAACAAAAAATAAACGAAGTAGCCGACCGCGCATCTAAAGTATTAAATGCTACATACTTTTTACTGCTAGCTTTAGGTCTATACTTAATTATTTTACTATTTAAAGAAACAAATATATTACACTTTATATGGACAATAGTTAAAATAGTCGCACCACTATTTATAGGAATATTAATAGCTTGGCTATTTGACCCATTTGTAAAATGGATGCAAACAAAAGGAATCAAAAGAACCTTTGGAGCAATCATAACATACCTAATACTTTTCTTAATAGTATTTCTAGTTTTAGCCGCTTTAATTCCATTACTTGCAGATCAAATAACCGAATTCGCTAAAATAGCCCCAGACGTATTTGAATCCATTAAAGCATGGTGCTTAAATATGTTTGACCATCTAAAGAACATTCAAAATATTGATGCCGAGGCTATTAAAGATGAATTCTTTGAAAAATTCAATCAAACAGCTGCCGGTGTCACAAAAGAATTACCAGCAGGACTATTTAACTTTATATCAGGCTTCTTCTCTGGTATGGGAACACTAGTACTAGGACTAATCATTGGATTCTTCCTACTAGTAAGCTCAACTTCAAAAACCGCGCTTATTAACTTTTTACCAAAAAAATTCAGAGAAACAAGTATGGACTTAATTAACGACGTTAATAATTCACTTAGAAAATATGTTCAAGGCGCAATTATCGATTGTTCAGCCGTATTTATATTAACATCAATCGGCCTATGGCTAGTAGGCTTAAAAGCACCCGCATTATTCGGATTCTTCTGTGGACTTACAAATTTAATTCCTTACGCAGGACCATATATTGGAGGCGCTCCAGCCGTAATCGTTGGATTTACTCAAAGCCCAACCGTAGGTATTCTAACCTTAATTGTAATTATCGTAATACAATTCTTAGAAGGAAACTTCCTACAACCATTTATTATGTCAAAAACAACAAAGTTACATCCAGTAACAATTATGTTAGGACTATTAGTATTTGGCTATTTCTTCGGAATGCTAGGAATGATTATTTCAACTCCATGTATTGCAGTTGGAAAAACAATATTCCAATTCTTCGACCGTAAATATAACATTATAGACAGGCAGCCCGAATTGTTAGAAGTCGAAGATACAAAAATTTCAGTCAAAAAAATAAATAAAAACGTAAAAAAAGAAAAGTAAGTTAATCAAGTTTTCATAGAGAGCTAGTGTATGGTGGAAACTAGTAAAACAAATTAACCGAAAGCTCCTTTTGAGTGATGTGCAAACACATCCGGGTAAAACCGTTATATTAATTAAGACTAATTAGGATGGTACCACGGCTTTTCGTTCCTAGAAAACGTGGTATCTTTTTATAAGGAGATAAATATGAAAGAAACAAAAATATTTTTAATCGCAGGACAAGCCAGAACAGGAAAAGATGAAACCCTAAAGATAATAAAAGACTACTATGAAAAACAAAATAAATTAGTAGTTAACCTAGGCTACGCCGATTACATAAAAAACTATGCCCAAAAAATAACCAATTGGGATGGCAAAGATGAAACCAAACCAAGAGAATTATTACAAATCATTGGAACCGATATTGTTAGAAATCAAATCAATAAAGAATTTTTCATAAACCGTATATGCGAAGATATAATGGTTTACAAATATTTTTTTGATGTTATAATAATATCCGGTGCCAGATTTCCAGACGAACTAGATATTCCAAAAAACAAATTCAAAAACGTCACAATTATAAAAATGGAAAGACCAAACTATGAAAATAAATTAACCGAAAGACAAAAAATGCACATAACCGAACACGCCTTAGAAAACTACGAAAACTATGACTACTTAATTACAAATAATGGCGACTTAAAAGACTTAGAAGACAAAGTACACAAAATGATAGAAGAGGTGGAATCATGAACATAAAAGATACATATATAAATTTTTTTGAAAATAAAGATCATAAACATATTCCCAGTGCCGGAGTAATTCCTGAAAACGATCCAACAAGTTTATTCACAACCGCAGGTATGCAACCACTAGTACCTTATCTATTAGGTCAACCACATCCTGAAGGAACAAAACTAGTAGACGTTCAAAAATGTTTCAGAACCAACGACTTAGAAGAAATAGGAGATACAACTCATCATACTTTCTTTGAAATGCTAGGTAATTGGTCATTAGGAGATTATTTCAAAAAAGAATCAATCAATTGGAGTTTTGAACTATTAACCAAAGGATTTGGTATACCAGTAGAAAGATTAGCAGTAACCGTATTCGAAGGAGAAGGGAATATTCCAAGAGATGAAGAATCAGCAAACATTTGGAAAAGCTTAGGAATAAAAGAAGAAAGAATCAGTTATTTAGGTAAAGATGATAACTTCTGGATTGCGGGGACTAGTGGACCTTGCGGACCAGACACCGAAATATTCTATTGGAGAAGTGAAGATCCTATCCCCCAAAAACATGATCCAGAAGATGATAGATGGGTAGAAATATGGAATAACGTATTTATGCAATACTACATGCATGAAGACGGAACCATAACCGAACTTTCACAAAAGAACGTCGATACAGGAATGGGAGTAGAAAGAATTACAGCCGTTCTAGAAGGTAAAGACGATAACTATAAAACATCAATTTGGATAGATGTAATAAATAAAATAGAAAAACTTACTGGAAAAAGTTATAATGATGAAAACTATACAAAAGCAATGAGAATAATCGCTGATCACATAAGAGCAATTGTTATGATAAGCGGTGATGACGCCAAAATAAAGCCATCAAATACTGACCAAGGATATATCCTAAGAAGACTAATAAGAAGAACAATTAGATACGCCAAAAAATTAGACATCGATATAAATACAAATTGGGATAAAGAAATTGCACTAATGATAATAGATAAATATAAAAACTATTACAATGAATTAGAACGCAATAAAGACACAATTTTAGAAGTATTACAAACCGAAAAAACTAAATTTAATAGAACCCTAGAAAAAGGACTAAGAGAATTTGAAAAAATAACAAACAATCTAAAAGAAGATACCATAAATAAAAATTTAGCCTTCAAATTATATGACACCTATGGTTTCCCAATAGAATTAACAGAAGAACTCGCACAAGAACAAAACCTTAAAGTAGATATTGAAGGATTTAAACAAAAATTCAAAGAACATCAAGAAAAATCAAGAACCGCATCTGCCGGTAAATTTAAAGGCGGTCTAGCAAGCGATGGAATAATCGAAACAAAATACCACACCGCAACTCACTTACTAAATGCCGCTTTAAAAGAAGTAGTAAATAAAGATGTACACCAAATGGGAAGTAATATAACCGCCGAAAGAATGCGTTTTGACTTTTCATGTGATCATAAACTAACAGATGAAGAAAAACAACAAACAGAAGACCTAGTAAACAAATGGATAGAAGAAGGCCTAGAAGTAACAAATGAAATAATGAGTAAAGAAGAAGCCTTAAACTCAGGTGCTGAATGCATGTTTATTGAAAAATATCCAGATGAAGTAACAGTATATTCCATAGGTAATATCTCAAAAGAACTTTGTGGCGGACCACATGTAAAAAACACCAAAGAACTTGGACACTTCAAAATCAAAAAAGAAGAAGCAAGTAGTGCAGGAGTTAGAAGAATAAAAGCCATTTTAGAATAGACAAAATCTATTCTTTTTTCTTTACACTTTTAAAAAATTTGTAAGTCTTTGGAGAATCTTACTTATTAGTAGATAAAAATATTAGTTTTTTTCTTCCCAGAAACATAAACTAAAAAGAAGGAGGAAAATGAATTATATAGATAAAGATTTTACAAAACTAACCAATCTCCTAGAAAACTTAAGTGAAGAAGAAATTTTCTACAACATAAAACATAACTATCTAAACCTTAATTAAGAAATAAAAAACTCATTCGAAGACTATTTCAATAAATTTAATTATTGGGGAACACTTGATTATAAAAATAAAGATTATACAGAAATATATGAAAAAGCAAAATCCGCACGGCGTAACCATGATGAGTACAGGCTTCCAAGTCGCTGGATGTGCTGGTTCATCATTATTCACAGGAGTGTATTCATTAATGATAGGCCTTAGTATCGCAAGTGGCGCCTCAGAAGTAGAAGGACTACATATAGCCTTCCTAGTTACACTTTTAGTAGCCGCTATCATTTCAATTATTGGATTTATAATTTCATTATCAGTTAAGCGTTATGAAAAAACTGTCCAACCAGAAAAACACATTACTTTAAGTACTATAATGAAAAAAGATGTCTTTACAGTTAAAGATACAGATGACTTATTAACCGTATTAAAAACAATTTCTGATAAAAAAATCAGTGGAGTTCCAGTCGTCGATAAAAAAGGTAAATTAACAGGTTTCATAAGTGATGGTGATATTATGAGATACTTATCAAAATCACATCCATTATTTGTAAATGCATATTCATTTGCTGCAATAAATCAAGAGAATAATTTTGATGAAAAGTTAGATAATTTAATGAAAAATAAAGCAAAAGATGTTGCTAATAAAAAAATTATTACAATTGATATTAATACAAGTGTTGAAGATGTCTGCAGCATATTAAATGATAAACACCTTAAAAAAGCCCCAGTAATGGAAAATGGTAAAATGGTTGGTATTATCAATAGAAGTAATATAACAAAATATGCAGTAGATACATATTTACAATTAATTGATAATTAAAAATACTAGCAAAACTAGTATTTTTTAGTAAAATTATTTTTCTTCTTTGATTAATTTATGTATTCTGTTAATTTTCTTAGCCACTTTATTAACATATTTAATTTTTTGATTATCCTTAAGTTCATTTTTCTGCGTAAGAATAATTAAAATATAGGGGGATTCATCATATACAATTCCAACTTCGTGAAATGCAATTCCAAAACTTCCATATTTTCTTACGAATAAGTTATTATCAATATTTTTTGCCTTAATTATTTGATATGATGGATCTAGCATACATTCCTTTAATTCATTACTTAGTTTAGTATTAGTATTTAAATAATCATGTAAATAAGTTAAATATATTTCCATATCATAGGCATTAGTAATTCCAAATAAATCCTTACCCTCTAGTGTGTGATTTGCTCCCAAAGATAAACCAAATTCTTTTAACCTGTCAGGAGTAACAAAATTTACTAATTTTATATAAGCAGTATTATCACTTTCTTTAAGCGTATAATAAACTAATTCTCTTATTGTATACTCAGTTACAGTTTTATCATCGCTTAAAACACCGCTGCCACTTTTAAAATCTTCTTCTCCTAATTTTATTTTTTCATTTAATAATTCTGGATTCTTTTCAGCCTTTTCATAAATATATAAACACACTAGAAATTTTATCGCACTCGCACTATAAAAACAAACATCAAAATTAAAAGAAAACATGTCATCTGTTTCTAAATTTTTGTAAGCATAAGCAACTTTTTCATTTTGCTTTAATAAATATTTATTTAAATAATATATTCTTTTTTTTATATATTTGTTTTTCACCTTATTAATTGCTGAAACATTATATTTCATTACTAAACCATCTCCCTATATTGCCATTTCATTCCTTATACTTATATTTTAGCACAACTAATATATAAATACAAAGTTCGACATTTTTAGTATATAAAAAACATAAATACATACCTTTATAGTAGAGGTGAATTATGAAAAAACTATTAATACTATTAACCTTAAGTACATTATTAATGTTCCCAACAAATACAAAAGCCGAAGAATTAAAACTAGCTGAAAATGCCAAATCAGCCATTATTATCGAAGCTACAACCGGAAAAATATTGTTCGAAAAAAATTCCGATGAAAAATTAGTTCCAGCCAGTATGACCAAAATGATGAGTATGTTATTAATTATGGAAAACATCGAAAATGGAGTATTAAAATGGAACCAAAAAATTACCGTCAGTGAAAACGCATCAAGTATGGGCGGAAGCCAAATCTTGCTAGAAACAGGCGAAAAAATGACCGTCGAAGATCTATTCAAAGGCGTTGCCATTGCCAGTGGAAACGATGCCGTAGTCGCTTTAGCCGAAGCCATAGCTGGAAGTGTAGACGGATTTGTCGATATGATGAATAAAAAAGCCAAAGAACTAAATTTAAAAAATACAAATTTTAAAACTCCGCACGGCTTAGATGCCGCCAATCATTACTCAAGTGCTAGAGATATGTCGGCCATCGCCAGAGAACTAGTAAAACATGAAAAAGTATTAGAATTTACATCAGTATATGAAGACTATCTAAGAGAAAACACCGATAAAAAAATATGGCTTGTAAACACCAATAAACTAGTTAGATTTTATGATGGAGTAGACGGGTTAAAAACAGGATACACCAAAGATGCCGGTTACTGTTTAACCGCCACCGCCAAAAAAGATGGGATGCGTATAATCGCTGTTGTTATGGGTGAACCAGATAGTAAAACTAGAAATAAAGAAGTAAGTGAAATGCTAGATTACTCATTCGCTCAATATAAAATAGAAGACCTATTAAAAAACAAACCAACATTAGGAAAATATGAAGCAACAAAAGCCAAACAAAAATATGTTGAAATAATCCCAAAAGAACAAGCTACAGTTCTAAAAAAGAAAAGTGAAAAAGTAGGTAATGCCACATATGAAGTAAAATTAAAAGATTTAAAAGCCCCAATTAAAAAAGGCGAAGTAGTAGGAAAGCTTAATATCAAAGAAGATGGAAAACACATCAGAACAATTGACTTAACCATAAAAAATGATCTTAAAAAAGCTAATATTGGAGAACTTTATTTAAGATATTTAAAAGACATTTTAACCGGTGATATCGCAATATAAACAAGCAATGCTTGTTTTTTAAATTTATAAAAAGTCATTGACGACAACAACGAACATTTGTTACAATTAAATAGAAAAGAGTACAAAACCAAAAAGAAAGGAGGGAAACTTTAATTTTCTGAAAAATAATAAGAGGAGGGATAAATTATGAAGGAAAACAAACTACAAACAATTACTGACTTATTTGAAGGAAATAAAATCAGAAGTATATGGGACGCAGACAAGGAAGATTACTATTTATCAGTTGTCGACGTTATAGCTGTTTTAACAGAAAGTGATGACCCAAGTGACTATTGGACGACGTTAAAGAGGCGATTAACAAAACAAGAAAAAAGTGAGATTCCGACAAAATGTCGGAAACTAAAAATGCAATCACAAAAGGATGGAAAGAACTATCCGACCGACACCCTAGATACAGAAGGAATACTTCGTTTAATCGAATCAGTGCCAAGTCCAAAAGCCGAACCATTTAAAATGTGGTTGGCTACTTTAGGAAAAGAAAGAATCGACGAAGTATTTGACCCAGAAATAGCCATAAATAGAGCCATAGAATACTATCGTAACAAAGGTTATTCAGACGATTGGATCAAATCACGAGTTAATGGAATTCTAAATAGAAAAAAACTTACAGACATTTGGAAAGAAGGTGGCATAACCGAAAACTATGAATATGCCATGCTAACAAATGAAATTTATAAAACCTGGTCTAATATGACCGCAAAAGAATATAAACAGTTAAAAGGAATTAGAAAAGAATCACTTAGAGATAATATGAGCGATATAGAACTAGTACTAGCTGATTTAGGAGAACTAACAACAAGAGACATTGCCAAAAAGGAAAAACCAACGGGATTAAAAGAAAATTTAAATGTAGCTAAAAGGGGAGGCACAATATCCAAAATAGCGAAAGATTATTATGAACAAGAAACAAAACAGAAAGCTATAAAAATAGAAAATAATATAGGCGGAAGATATTTAGAAAAAAATAATAAACTTGATACCAAATAATCAAGTTTTTTCTTTTGTATAAAGCAAAATAGTTGCCCATCACATAACAATTATGTTATTATATAAATAGTTATGGAGGGATACCTTATGGAAAAATTTATACCAGATATCTACCAAAAAAGTATATATACAATCGATTACTCAAAATTACTAAGTAGAGGCATAAAATGTATTTTATTTGATCTAGATAATACACTAGTTCCAGCCAAAACAAATGACTTAACAGAAAAAGCAAAAGAACTAATTGTCAGCCTAAAACAAAAAGGATTCAAAGTTGTGATTTTCTCAAATAGTCCTAAAAAAAGAGTAAAAAGATTTGCCGAAGCCCTAAATGTTGACTTTATTTCTTTCGCTCTTAAGCCATTTACTTGTAAACTAAAAAAATTCATTAATAACTCTGGATACAAATTAAATGAAATCGCCAACATTGGTGATCAAATGTATACAGATGTTTTATGCGGTAACACAGTCGGCATCACGACAATATTAGTAAACCCATGCTCAAATAAAAATTATTTCACCGGAAAAATCTTCCGCTACTTAGAAATAAAGAAAATGAAAAAATTAAGAAACAAAGACCTATTCTGTAAAGGAAGATATTATGACTAAATGTATAGGCTGCGGAGCCGTTTTACAAAACGAAGATAAAAATAAAGAAGGGTACGTAAAAGACCTAACCAAAAATCTATGCGAAAGATGTTTTAGAATAAGACATTATAACGATTATAAATTTATCGATAAAGATAATGAATATTATTTAAACATTATCAAACAAATAGAAAAAACAAACGACCTAGTAATATTAGTTACCGATTTTCTAAATACCGAAAGTTTAAACGAATTAAAAATTAAAAATCCCGTTTTACTAGTACTTGCCAAAAGAGATTTAATTCCAAGAAATTTAGACGAAAACAAATTATTAAACAAAATAAAAACCAATCTAAATGTAATAGACAAAGTAGTCGTTTGCAGTAAAAATAACTATAACCTAGACACACTATATGAAAAAATAAATAAATATAAAAAGTCAAATAACGTATACGTTATAGGTTATACAAACGCCGGTAAAAGTACACTAATAAATAAACTAATTAAAGATTATGGACAAAACCAAACAGAAATCACAACCAGTATTTTACCATCAACAACCTTAGATTTAATTGATGTAAAAATAAATAAAGATTTAACCATAATAGATACTCCAGGATTACTAGATGAAGGAAGCATTATCTTAGATGTTAAAGGTGAAATATTAAATAAAATATTACCAAAAAAAGAATTAAAACCAGCCGTTATCCAAGTAAAAATAGACCAAACAATAATTGTTGGAAATCTATTTAGAATAGATGTAACCAAAGGAACAAATCTAATATTTTATACATCAAATGATCTAAAATTAGAAAGATTCTATAAACAGACAAATAAATTAGAAGACTTAAAACGCCATAATTTAAATGTAAAAGAAAATCAAGATATAGTCATAAAAGGCCTAGGTTTTATCAAATCAACCAAAGACTGTAAAATAAAATTATACATAAAAGATGGTGTCAAAGTCAGTGTTAGAAATTCAATAATCTAACACTTTTTCTTTACATAAAAGCCACCTTTGTGATAACATTATAATAGGGTGATAACATGTTAGGAGTAATAATGGGGCTAGAAGAAGATACAGTTCTAGTTAGATTAAATATTGAATTAAAAGAATTTCAAAACTTAGTCAATTTACACGTTGTAATGGAAGATGACAATAAAATCATAGTCGGTGAGATTGCCAATATCAAAGACGGAATCGCATATGTAAATTTATTAGGAGAAATCATAAATAATAAATTTATTTTTGGTGTCATTAGAAAACCATCATTTGGAGCATCCGTAAAACTTATATCAAAAGAAAAAATACCAATGATAATAAGTGTCGATGATTATAAAGAAAATAAAGATTTATATATCGGGACAAGTCCAATATACGAAGACGTTAAAATAGGATTTAACATTAATGAATTTTTCTCAAATCACTTTGCCATTTTTGGATCAACAGGTTCAGGAAAATCATGGGGAGTAGCTCATTTAATTCAAAGTATTTTTGATAAAAAAACAACTGTTGCTTATAGAGCTAGTATTTTCATCTTCGATGCATACGGCGAATATCATGCAGCCTTTAAAGATATAAACCAAATCGCACCAGAAGTATCATTTAAAGCCTATACAACAAATACAAACTTCAGTGATTCAGAAACACTAAAAATACCACTATGGTTACTTAATATCGACGATATCGCGTTACTATTAAACGCCGAAAAACCAACACAACTTCCAATTATCGAAAAAGCATTAAAACTAGTTAACGTCTTTGCTAGAGAAGAATCAGAAGTAATCAAACAAAAAAACGATATCATCGCCAGAGCAATATTAGATATCCTATCAAGTGGTAAACCAGCCTCAACCATAAGAGACCAAATATTCTCAGTATTATCAAATTATAATACCAAAGATTTAAATCTAGACTCGCAAATATATCAACCAGGGTATGTTAGAACATTAAAACAATGCCTAATAATAGATGCCAGCGGTAAAATAAGAGAAATGGAATTAATCACAAAATTCATGCAATCATTCTTAGATGATAATATTGAGCTTACGATGCCAGATGGTTCATTTAAATACGGGTTAAACGACCTTAAATTAGCCTTAGACTTCGCATTAATATCAGAAGGATCATTAAATAGCGAAAGAGTATATGATGAAGCCAATGTATTAAAAGTAAGATTACATACTTTATTAAATAGTGATTATGCAGTATATTTTGACTATAAAGAATATATCAGTATCGATGACTACATCAAAAATCTATTATTAGTAGGTAACGGTAGAAAAGCCCAAATAATCAATTTCAACATAAATTATGTTGACGATAGATTTGCTAAAACAATAACAAAAATATATTCAAGACTATTATTCGACTATGCTAAAAATCTAGATAAAAGAGCATCATTGCCATTCCACATTATTCTAGAAGAAGCCCATAGATACGTTCAAAACGATAACGATGTAAATCTTTTAGGTTATAACATCTTTGATCGAATAACCAAAGAAGGAAGAAAATACGGAGTTTTACTAGGCCTAATCTCACAAAGACCATCGGATCTATCAGAAACATCAATTTCACAATGTAATAATTTCTTAATATTCAAAATGTTACATCCAAGAGACATTACATATATTAGAGAAATGGTACCAAATATTACAAACGAAATCGTAAAAAGATTAAGAGTACTTCAACCAGGTAATTGTATAGCCTTTGGTAATGCATTTAAAGTACCAGTTTTAGTAAAACTAGATAAACCAACCCCACCACCATCAAGTAGTAGTTGTGACATAAGTACAAACTGGTTCATAGATAGAAAATAATCCAAAGATTAATTCTTTGGATTTTTCTTAATTAAATACATACTATAAAAAATATGATATACTTAAAATGAATAACAACAAAGACCATACTAATAGAAGGAGTATAAAATGAAGAAATTAACAATATTAATGCCATGTTTAAACGAAGCAGAAAGCCTAGAATCATGCATCGTAAAAGCCCAAACATTTCTAAAAATAAATAACATAGATGGAGAAGTGTTAATAGCCGATAACGGAAGTACCGATGATTCAATAAAAATTGCTAAAGAAAATAAAGCAAGAGTAATTAATGTAAAAGAAAAAGGCTATGGAAACGCATTATTAGAAGGTATAAAAAAAGCAAAAGGAAAATATATAATCATGGGTGATAGTGATGATACATATGACTTTCTAAATTTAAATCAATTTTATAAATACCTTGAAGAAGGAAATGATTTAGTAATTGGTAATAGATTTAAAGGCGGTATTGAAAAAGGAGCCATGCCATTATTAAATAAATATATAGGTAATCCCATTTTAAGTTATATCGGGAAAAAACTATATCCATGTGGAGTAAACGATTTCCACTGTGGACTAAGAGGCATAAACAAAGAAAGAATATTAAAACTAAACCTACAATCATCTGGTATGGAATTTGCTAGTGAAATGATAATATTGTGTTATAAACAAAACTATAAAATAAAAGAAATACCAATCACACTTTCCAAAGGAAAGAAAGCAAGAAAACCACATCTAAGACCAATTAGAGATAGCATCAGACATCTAAAGGTATTAATAAAATACAAACGTAATAATTAATTACTGCAAAGCTATGTAAACAACATAGTTTTTTGCTTTTTTAAAGAAATTTCAACTTTTTTCATTTTCTTGCAGGAATTCGCTAGACTTTTACCGTATATTATATATAGAGAATAAAAAAGGGCAAAACCAAAAAGAAAGAAGGTTTTGTTTAATGAATTACTATAACAAAATAAAAGATACATTAATAAAAAATGAAATGTATAAAAAAGCAAAGGATTATTCTAAAAATAAAAGTGATTTAAATAGTTATTATGAAGTAGGAAGATTACTTATAGAGGCTCAAGGTGGGGAAGGTCGCGCAAAATATGGCAACAAACTCATTAAAGAATATTCTGAGAGATTAACAAAAGAACTTGGAAAGGGATATGATGTTTCTAATTTAAAGAGGATGCGTCAGTTTTATTTAACATTTCCAAAAGGTGGGACGGTGTCCCACCTTTTGGAAGGTCTTACATGGAGTCATGTATATAAAATTTTATCAATAAAAGATGAAAATGCTAAAAATTATTATATTTCCATAATTAAATCTCAAAATTTATCGGTACGTGAACTTAGAGAAAGAATCAAATCTAAAGAATACGAAAGAATAGGATATAAAAGTGAATTAGATAACCCCAAAGTAACCACCTTAATAAAAGAACCTGTAATTATAAATGCTAAAAAAATTCCAGATAAAATAAATGAACTATTTATACATAATGCTATTTTGGAAGATATGAGTAATTTTTTAAAACAATTAGGTATAGGCTTTACATATGTAGATCATGAGGTAAAAATTAAAATAGGTAACAACCATCATTACATAGATTTTTTACTATACAACGTTAAATTTAATTGCTATGTAGTACTAGAACTTAAAGTGACATCATTTAAAGCTGAACATATTGGACAAATAAAAAAATATATGGGATATGTAGATAAACATATAAAAGAACCATTTAACGATAAAACAATCGGTATTATATGTGCGAAAGAAAACGATAAATATGTCTTTAAATATATTAACCCTAATGATATTTTTGTGACTACTTATGAATTAGAAAAAACTTTGTAATTAACAACTATAATAAAAAAATGGATTATTAAAATATATGCTCAAGTTTTATTTGCTGTGTAAAAAAAGTCACCCGCCGAGTGACCAATTGAGCTGAACACATTACAAGCATAAAAAATGTAGATAAAACTAATCTACATTTTTTCCTTGATAAGAATCTCTTCTAACCATTTCCTTATCAATATCATTTAAAATTTGTACTTTTTTAATTAACCAATCAGGGCAGACCAAATCACTAACCATTGGATCACCAGTTAATCTTTGAATAACAATCTTAGGATCTAAACATTCCAATTGATCACATACAATATCAACATATTCATCCTTAGTTAAAATATGAAAAGGCTTTTCCACATACATTTTTTCCAATGCTGTATTTTTCAAAATGCTAAGCATATGAATCTTTATTCCATCAACACCAATCTCATTTAAATGTTTAGCCGTCTGGACCATCATTTCCTTAGTTTCATAAGGTAAACCATTTATAATGTGCGCTACCACAAAAATGTTTTTAGAATGTAACTTCTTAACCATATCATCAAAACATTTTAAATCATGACACCTGTTAATTAATTTAGTAGTCTCCTCATGAATAGTTTGTAAACCAAGCTCCACAGTTAAAAAAGTCCTCTTGTTGAGTTCAGCTAAATATTCTAAACATTCATCACTAATCGCATCAGGTCTAGTAGAAATGGATAAACCAACAACATTATCTAAATTTAAAATAGTTTCATACTTTTCCTTTAAAACACTAACCGGAGCATAAGTATTAGTACGTGCTTGAAAATAACCAATATATTTACAATTAGGCCATTTTCTATCCATTACTTTTTTAACATCATTAAACTGTTTAATTAAATCATCTTTTATATTCCCAGCATACTCACCACTCCCAGTTTTAGAACAGTAAATACAGCCGCCAGTTCCGATAGAGCCATCCATATTAGGACAAGAAAAACCAGCATTTAAACTTATCTTGCTAACCTTAGAATTAAATTTATTCTTATAAAAATAATCTAAAGTATGATATCTTTTATTAGTATTAGAATATGGAAATTCATTCATAAAATCACCATTATTAAGTATAACATAAAGAATAATAAAATGATAATAACCGCATAAGCTTTAGTATAATTTTTTGTGAAAATAGTATGAAAAATACTTTTTTTACCAAAAAAACTTTATATTAAAAGCCTTTTTTGATATAATTACAGTGGGAGGTAGAGAAAAGTGAAAAGAAATTTACTTAAAGCAATTGGAATATCTTTCTTAATCTTTGTAGTTTTAAGCTGGATAATTCCTGTAGGTACTTATTCAAATGGTGAATTAACTACGAATGGTATCGACGCAGTTGGTTTGTTTGATTTAATCAACATTCCAGTTACCACACTTCTTACTTTCGCTTTATACATTGTTGTATTTGCAGTTATAGGCGGATTGTATGGAGTAATGGAAAAAACTGGTGCATTACCTGCATGGGTTGAAAACATTACTAAGAAATTTACAGGTAAAGAAAAAGGATTCTTAATCTTTACAATCATTTTCTTCGTAATACTTTCATCAATTACAGGATTAACATTGCCACTATTTGTTTTAATTCCATTATTTGCAAGCGTATTATTTGCAATGAATTATGACAAAATCACTGCAATGGCATCAACAGTAGGAGCTGTATTAGTTGGATCAGTATGTTCAACATATGGATTTAACGTAACAGGCTACACTAAAAACATTTTATCTTTAGATATGAACAACCAAATCATAGCTAAATTAATTATTTTAGTAGTAGTTACAGCTATCTTAATTTTCTTCATCTTAAAATTCAGTAAGAAAAAAGAAGTTAAAGTAGCCGCAAAAGCAGCCCCAGCTAAAAAAGAAGCAGTAAAAGAAGTAAAAGCTGCACCTAAAAAAGCAGCTGCAAAGAAAACAGCAGCTAAAAAGGCTCCAGCTAAAAAAACTACTGCAAAGAAAACTACTAAAAAACCAGCAGCTAAAAAGAATACACAAAGCTTAGCTGTTGCAAAAGACGTTAAGAAAGTAGATACTAAAAAAGGAATTAATACACTTCCATTAATCGTAATCTTCGTATTAATGACTGTTATTACATTCGTTGGAATGTATAACTGGTATTATGCCTTTGGTATCGAAGTATTCAACGATATCCACACATCTATTATGAGTGTTAAAATCGGAGATTTCCCAATTTTTGAACACTTATTAAGTGGAATTAGCCAAATCGGTTATTGGGGTAATGTTGAATTCGTAATCATGATGGTTATTGCCGCAGCATTAATCGCATGGATTTACAAATTAAAATTAAATACATTTGTTGAAAGCTTCATCGCTGGAGTTAAAAAAATGTTACCAACAGCAATCTATGCTGCATTAGCAAGTGTAATCTTAACTGTTTTATATCAAGCATCTTATGGTGGAACAGGAACATTAGTAGATACATTATATGCTAAAACATTTGGATTAACAGATGACTTCAACGTAGCAACAGCAGGAATCGCATCATTATACGGAAGTTTCTTCTATAATGATCTATACTACTTATTAGCTGGAATGCAAACTTATTTAATAGGATTTGACGCTTCAGCACTTTCAGTAGCCGGATTATTAGTTCAATCTGTTGCAAGCTTAGGAATGATCATTTTTCCAACAAGCGTAATTCTAATTGCTGGACTTAGTTATTTCGATGTACCATTCAAAGATTGGTTTAAATACATCTGGAAATTCGCTTTAGCAGTATTCATAATAATATTATTAGTTTGCTGCATTCTAACAATTATTTAACACTTGAAAGAAGCCAAAGAGCTTCTTTTTTTTCTCAAAAAAATATGATAAAATAATATAAGGTGGTAAACATGATAAAAACATTTGAATATAAACTAGATGGTGAAAAATACAACGTTGAAATCGTTATAAAAAACAACAAAAACACATATATAAAAGTCAAAGAAGATGGAACAATATATGTAACCACCAATATGTTTACATCAAAAAGAATGATTAAACATCTGCTAGACAAAGAACAAGACTTTCTAAGGAAAGTGTTAACAAAAGTAAAGAAACAAAAAGAAAAAGACGCCCAATTCTATTATTTAGGGCAGAAATATGATATAATTATGGTACCATTTAATAAAATAGAAATCGACGGTAATAAAATATACGCCAAAGACGAAATAACTATTGAAAAATGGGTAAAAAAACAAACACAAAAAATCTTCGAAGAAAGACTAGAATACTGTTATAATTTATTTGAAGAAAATATCCCATTCCCAAAATTAAAAATAAGAAGAATGAAAACAAGATGGGGTGTATGCAACAGACGAGATACATCAGTAACAATAAATTCAAAACTAATAAGATATGATATTTACATTATAGATTATGTAATAATTCATGAACTAAGTCATCTAGTTCATTTTGACCATTCAAAAAGTTTTTGGAAAACAGTAGAAAAATATATGCCAAATTATAAAAAAGCTGTAAATGCATTAAAGGAGTAAAAGAGGTGAGTAGTATGAAGAAAGCAAGTATAATCGCATTAACACTATTATTAAGTTTCATTTTAGCCCCAGCAAACACAAACGCAAAAGAAAAAACATTAAATCAATTAGAAGCCGAAGCAAAAGCTAACCGTGAAGCTTACAACAAAGCAAAAAATCAAAAAGCCCTTTCAGAACAAGAAAGAGCCGATGCCATCAAACAAAAAGCTCAAGTAGAAACAGAAATAAAAAACATCAATGCTGAATTAGACAAAATAAAAAAAGAAGTTGAACAACTACAAAAAGATATCGATATTAAAGACAAAGAAATAAAAGAACTAATGAAATTTGTTCAAGTGTCAAACGGTGAATCAGCATATATGGAATATGCCTTTGGAGCAAGCTCATTTACAGACTTTATTTACAGAGTCTCAGTAGCTGAACAATTATCAACATACAATGACGATTTAATCAAATCATATAATAAAGATATCAAAGAACTAGAACAAAAACAAAAAGACCTAGCCGCCAAACAAACAGAACTTACAAAAAAAGAACAAGAACTTACAGAATTAGAAGCCAAATTAAATAAAGAAATAGAAGAACTTAAAGAAGGAATGCTAACCAAAGATAGAGAATACAGAACAACAATTGATCTTATCAACAGTTTAAAATCAATGGGATGTAGCGGAAACGATACTAAGACTCAATGTTTAAACAAACAAAAACCATCATCAAGTACATCAGGCGGATCAATAAGTGGAATACAAATTCCAAGTACCAATGGAACATACATGCCAATTGCGAGAGGTAGAGTAACAAGTGATTATGGTCAACGTTCAGGAGATTATCACACCGGTATAGACTTCTCAAATAGTACATATGGTGATAACGTTTATCCCATCGCTTCAGGAAAAGTAATTCTTGTACAATCACCAGGAACATATACCGAAGGTGGAAAAAACTGCGGAAATTGGATAGTCTATGTTTTACATAATATAAATGGACATTCATACGTAACATCTTATTGGCACTTAGCTAGTCCATCAGTCAGTAAAGGACAAAACGTAACCCCAAATACAGTAGTCGGTAAAATGGGGGGGCTTCACAGTGTCGACCAATGTTCATTTGGTGTTCACGTTCACTTAAACCTGTTTGACGGAAATACTTGGGATTTAGCTAGACCGAACAGCGGAAGAATCAATCCAAGAAGAATAATGCCACAAATTCCTAGTCAAGGAACATATTTTACAAGATAAAACGAGGAATGAAAATTCCTCTTTATTTGACAAAAAAGAACTTTTTATTTCGTTATAATAAAAAAGGTGATATAATGAAAGTGAAAGTTTTTGACGAAAGTCATGAAAAAGATTTAGAAAAAACAATAAATGAATTTATAACAGAAAACGAACCAGAAATAATAGATATAAAGTTTTCTGTTAGTACCAGTATTTTTGCCGAAGAACAAGTCTTCTGCTTTTCGGCACTTATCGTTTATAGATAGGGTGAGAGATATGAAAAAAAATAGCTTTCTAGCCGGAGCAGCTATTTCAACCATCGGTATAGTCGTAACAAAAATAATCGGATTAATATATGTCATTCCTTTCTACGCTATTATAGGTGTACAAGGAGGGGCACTTTATAGTTACGCATACTCAATTTATAACATGTTTTTAAATCTAGCAACCAGTGGAATCCCCGTTGCTATGAGTAAAGTAGTTAGTGAATATAATAGTTTAAAAGAATACTACACCAAAGAACAAACATTTAAAATAGGACTAAAAATCATCGCCGTATTATGTATAACTGTATTTTTAATCCTATTTATATTTGCTCCACAACTTGCCTACTTAATAATAGGAGACGTTACAGGTGGAAACACCATAGAAGATGTAACCTTCGTTATTAGAGTAATATCAACAGCTATTTTAGTAGTTCCATTTTTAAGCGTGTCAAAAGGTTACTTGCAAGGACATAAAATAATGTGGGTATCATCCATCGCCAATATTTTAGAACAAATAGTTAGAGTAATCGTTATCATCGCTGGAAGCTTCCTAGCTGTAAAAGTATTCCACACCAGTATTACAACCGCAGTTGGAATCGCCGTCTTTGGAGCAACAGTAGGGGCAATAGCCGCATACTTCTATGTTCATGATAAAATCAAAAAAAATAAAAAAGAATTAAATAGAGATGCAGTTCAAACAAGAAATGAAGCCAAAATAGACACCAAAGCAATCGCTAAAAAAATAATATTCTATGCCTTACCATTCGTTGTAATTTCAGTATTGCAATCCGCTTTTGTAATGGTCGACGTATTTACCGTTGTAAAATCATTAGTAGGATTAGGATATACAACCGCCATCAGTGAAAACGTATTAAGCGTAATCGCTACTTGGGGATCAAAATTAAACATGATTGTTATGTCAATATCCACAGGAATTATAATGAGTTTAATTCCATCAATCGCATCATACTATGCCGTAAAAAATTATAAAGAAGTAAATGCCAAAATAAATCAAGCAATCCAAACACTATTACTAGTCACTGTCCCACTAGCAGTTGGAATAAGCTTTATGGCCGCGGACGTATGGACAGTATTTTATGGGTACAACGAATTAAATATTTCAATATTTAGAATATTAATTTTATCACAAATCCCACTTTCAATATGCTCAGTAATGGTAAATGCTAACCAAACACTAAATCATACAAAACAAACAATCATTGCACTAGGCGGATCAGTTTTAACCAAAATAATCCTAAACGTTCCATTTATGCATTTGTTTAATTCAATTGGATTAGAAGCATATTATGCCCCAATAATCTTAAATATGATAATAGATACAAGCGCCAGCCTGTACTTATTAATCGTCATCAAAAAGAAAACAAATATAAGTTACTTAAAATCAGTAAGAACTTTAATAAAAGTAACCCTTTGTACCGCTATAATGGTAACAAGTTTAACAATATTAAACATATTTATTCCAAATATAACAACATCAAGATTTTTAGCTATCCTACAATTAATATTATATGGTATAATAGGGGTAATAATATACTTCATAGTTGCCTATAAATCAAAAACAATTGATGAAATATTAGGTAAAAACGCAGTTCAAAACATATTATTAAAAATAAAAGGTAAATTTACAAAATAAAGAATAAAAAAGAATAAAAAGGAAGTGAAAGAATGCAGCAATTAACATTTTTAGAAAAATTAGCTATATTGTGGGAAAATATACTTGCCCATCCAATCTTTATTCTTTTACTTCTTTCACCAGTACTTATATTTGCTTTAAACAAAAAAATACATAAAAAATATATAATCGCAATTTATATAGCCATCATAGTAATTGTCCTCTTTGTTGGAAAAGGCGCCATATTTGCTTTACTAGACAATGTCATCGATGGATTATTCATGAGTCTTTATTTTCCAAACTTTATAACACTATTCATAGTCGTAGTAGCCTCAGCCATCATCGCTTTAGTTACATTCCTAAAAAAGAATATGTTAAAAGTCAATAAAATAATAAATATAACCGGCTTTGCCGTAGTCCAAACAATATTCTGTTTAATATTAAGCATTATTCAAGTAAATAAAATAGATATTTATAAAGAAAACGCCTTATATACAAACGATGATGTTTTAACCCTTATGCAACTACTTATGGGAGCTTTCGCCATCCAAATACTTGCCGTTTTAATCTTTACAGCCATCGAAAAAATAACTGAAATGTTAGACGCCAAAGATGAAAAAGCAAAACAATATCGTAATATAGAAAAAGCCAAAAAACTAACAGATACAAAACCAGAAGAATTATTATTTATAGCCAAAGAAGAAAAAATAGAATTGCCAGACACCGTAGAAGATCAAAATCCACTAGAACCACTAGAACCAGAAGATCCACTAGATAAAACATTAATCGGTAAAGAAAAACTAACGCCAATTAATTTAGTAGACGCCATAAACGAAGAACAAAGAAATAACGTAACAAAGAAAATAGAAGAAGCACCAGAAATATTCAAAACAGCACCACTAAAACCAGAGCCAAAAGAATTAATTACAGGTTTAGTTATTATTAATTTACCAAAAACAATCAGAGCTATAAATAATATCAAAAGAATTTATACAATGTAAGGATAGAAAAAACTATCCTTTTTCTTTTTCAAAAAATTTGTTGATTAGAAATTAAAATAACCGCACAATATATACATAGAATTAAACAGAAAGGAGAAAAATATGTTTAATAGTTTTGAAGAAGAAGCCAGAAAAGTATTAATAGTAGCTAAAAGCGAAATGATAAATCTAAATCATCCCTACGTATCCTCAGAACACCTTTTACTCGCAATTCTAAAAGGAGATAACGAAATAGCCCAAAGATTAAAAGAATACGAACTAGACTATAAAACATTTAAAAGCGAAATAATCAAAACCATTGGAAAAGGAACCAAGTCATCTGAATTCTTCCTTTATACACCACTTCTAAAAAGAATAATTGAAAACGCCAGTTTAGACGCCAAAGAAAATAATAATGGAACCGTAACAATAAATCATCTATTTTCTAGTCTCCTAGAAGAAGGAGAAGGCGTAGCTATAAGGATATTAATAGGAATGAATATCGACATAGACGACCTATATAACGAATTTACCTATAAATTAACAAACAAAAAAGGAAACAAAAAACTTCTGCTAGAAGAACTAGGTGTTGATCTAAATAAAAAAGCCCTAAACGGTAATTTAGATCCCGTAACCGGAAGAGAACCAGAAATAAAAAGAGTTCTAGAAATTTTATCACGAAGAACAAAAAACAACCCATTATTAATCGGTGAAGCCGGAGTAGGAAAAACCGCCATTGTCGAAGAACTAGCTAGAATGATAATAAATGGTGACGTCCCAATCGCTCTAAAAAATAAAAGAATCATTGGACTAGATATGGGAGCATGCGTAGCCGGAACCAAATACCGTGGTGAATTTGAAGAAAGAATGCAAAAAATTCTAAAAGAAATAGAAGAAAATGATGATTTAATACTCTTTATCGATGAAGTTCATACCCTAGTAGGAGCCGGTGGCGCCGAAGGAGCTATAGATGCATCCAATATCTTTAAACCAGCCCTAGCCAGAGGCAAACTAAGATGTATAGGTGCCACAACAACCGATGAGTATAAAAAATATATTGCCAAAGATACCGCTTTAGAAAGAAGATTTCAAAAAGTCACCATCGAAGCTCCAACCAAAGATCAAACAAAAGATATTTTAATAAATTTAAAAGATATATATCAGTCCTATCACAATGTCACCATCGAAGAAGGCATAATTGATTTAATCATTGAACTATCAGAAAAATATATCTATAATCGTAACCAGCCAGATAAATCAATAGATATCCTAGATGAAGTATGCGCCAAAGCAAGTCTAAAAGAAAGTAAAAACATGAGTAAATATAAAGAATATAATAAAAAACTAAAAGATATAATAACTAAAAAAAAAGAAGCCATAATAAATAACGACTTTATAAAAGCCTCAGAATATAAAAATGAAGAATTCAAATTAATGAATGAAATAAATAACCTAGAACTAACACTTTATAAAAAGAAACCAAAAAAAGTAACAAAAATAGATGTTGCCAATGTCGTTAATAGTAAAACAGGAATCCCAATTTATGAATTACTAAACGAAAAGAAAACAATAATTAAACAAACAGAAAAAATCATCAAAGAAAAACTTATCGGGCAAGATGAAGCCGTCAAAAAAGTTTCCAATATTGCCAAAAAAATAAAACTAGGTTTAAATGATAAATGTTATTCATGTTTATTTTGTGGTCCTTCAGGGGTAGGAAAAACAGAACTTGCTAAAGTCTTTGGCGAAAATCTAGTCGGCAAGAAAAACGTAATTAGACTAGACATGAGCGAATATAAAGAAGCCCATAGTATTAGTAAAATAGTCGGGGCCCCTCCAGGATACATCGGCTATGATGATAATACCAACATTCTAGAACAAATAAAAAATAAACCATACTCAGTTCTAATACTAGATGAAATAGAAAAAGCCCATAATGACATCATAAACCTTTTCTTACAAGTTTTAGATGAAGGAAAAATAAAAGATAGTAAATCCAATATAGTAAGATTTGATAACGTTGTAATAATCATGACATCTAATGTAGGCTTCCACGATATTAATGTAGGATTTAATAGCGATAATAAAGTAAAAACAAAATTAAATGATAAATTTTCAATACCATTTATGAATAGAGTAGATAGTGTAATTGCTTTTAATAATTTAAATGAAGATGATATTACAAAAATAATAAATATCAAATTAAAAGATTTAAAAGAAAAATACAAAAACAAAATCGATATTAAAATAGAACAATCAGTAATAAATAAACTAATAAAAGAAACAAACTACGAAGAATATGGTGCTAGAAAAGTAAGTAAAATCATCAAAGATGAATTAGAAACATTAATTATTGAAGCCCTAATAGATAATAAAACCGAAATCGACATCAAAGAAATAGGCCAAACTGTATAAACTGCACAAAAAATGCAGTTTTTTTTCATTTTCTTGCAGGAATTTGCCTATCAAATATCGTATATTATAATTGAGGGGCAATTTAATAATTATGATAAAGGAGGTGTGTAATGGCAGAAATAGTTATTAAAGAAAAAGAAATAAAAGACATGATATATGAAATAAGAGGGAAACAAGTTATGTTAGATTCTGATTTAGCTAAGTTATATGGATATAAGAGTGGAACAAAAGCGTTTAATCAAGCTGTTAACAGAAATATAGAAAGATTCCCAGAAAGATTCAGGTTTCAATTAACGAAAGAAGAATATAAAAAAATTCTAAGGTCACAATCTGTGACCTTAGAACTAAAACAAGGAAAGTACTCAAAATATTTACCTTATGTTTTTACAGAACAAGGTGTTGCAATGCTGTCTGCAGTTTTAAAAACAACTAAGTCAGTTGAAGTTAGTATAAATATCATGGACGCCTTTGTATGTATGCGGCAATTTATTTCACATAATGCTGATGTATTTAATAGATTAACTAAAGTAGAATATAAACTATTAGAAAATGATGAAAAATTCAATCTTATCTTTGATAAATTAGAAAACAAACCAGACTTAAAAGAAAAACTATTTTATGATGGACAAATATACGATGCATATAGCTTACTTATAAATCTTATTAGAAAAGCTAAAGATAAAATAATAATTATTGATAATTATATAGATAAAACCATATTAGATATTTTAATTTATAAAAATGAAAATGTAAAAGTAGAAATATGGACAAAAAACATCAAATCAAATTTAGATATAGAAAAATTTAACTTACAATATGAAAATGTAACAATAAGAAAAGTAAATAACTTTCATGATAGATTTATAATTCTAGATAACACTGAACTATATCATATTGGAGCGTCACTAAAAGATTTAGGTAAAAAATGCTTTGCTATAAACAAAATGGATCAAGGGAATATAAGTAAATTAATACAACAAAAATAACCTACTTTATGATATAATTAAAAACGGTGGGAGTATGAAAGAATTTATATCATTATTAATTAGTTTTGTTTTAATGGGATTTGCAGACAATGTAGATTCATTTTTTAATAACGCAATAAGTATAAATGCCATAGTTGTATGTGGTTGTTTATTTACAATAGATCTAATCCTAAATGCTATATGCCAATTAGGAATAGCCGCATACCGAACAGTAAGAAAAAACGAATGGGCATATTTATTAGTTAATATAGTATCCAGTCTCATAATAGGAATAATTATATTTTTAACAAAAGACTATATCGTTAATATGTTTGAACTAACTAATTACCAAAGACAGTTATTGCTAAGCATTCTAAATATTTATGTATTTTATGTAGTAATAGGAAGAACATCAAATGCCATATTTGAAATGGTTAGATTAAAAGGTAATATTAAATTATATAATAAAAGTTTATTACTATTTTATATATGTTTAATATCATTTGATGCCCTTGCATTCTTCTTTACAAAAAACCTAGTTTTACTTTTCACCGCTACAATTATATCTTGGATAATAACAATAATCTATATGTTATATAACCTAAAACTAAAGTTCATGTTACCAAATAAAGAAGATATAAACAACGTTTTAAAATATGGAGTTCCAATATTAATTGAAAGATTAATTATAAGTATTTATTTGTTAATATATACTTTATTAGCCAGCCATTTAGGAACAGAAATGTACGCAATACACGTAGTTTGTTTTGCTGTCGCTATCAGACTTGAAATAATTACTGATGCCTATCAAGCATCCCAAATGATAAATGTTCCATTAAATGAAAGTTATGATAAACAATATCAAGTACTAACAGAACTAAAAAAACAATGTTCAAAAATAATAATAATTGCTAACTACATATTATGCTTAGTATACTTAATAGTTTCTCATGGAAGTTTGCCAATAGAAAAATGTTTTCCATACATAATTTTCTATTCATTTAGTGTATTCGCACTTTTACCATACGAAACATATAAAACAATTTGTGTTTGCCAAGGAAAATCTAAATTCCTAGTAATTAATGCCCTTATTGCAGCATGTATAGCCATAATTCCATGTATATTATTCTTACACACCAAATACGCCTTAATAGCCTTCGGACTTGCTACAACCCTTAACTACTTTATAAAATTAATAATCCTTAAATATTTAATGAATAAAGAATTTAACAAACCAAAAGACATAGCCTAAGCTATGCCTTTTTCAAAATCAACAAAGAAAGTTTTATACCAAACTAAGAAAACATAAACAGTCCAAATCTTACGGCAATGATTCTTTTTACCACTATAATGCTCATCAAGCATTTTATTTATTTCCTTAACATTAAAGAATTCAGAAGCAAAATCAGCATTAAAAATTTCCTTAGCCAAATTATAATATTTTTCTTCTCTAAACCACTTAATAATAGGAACAGGGAAACCTTTCTTAGGTCTCTTATACCATTCCTCAGGAATTCTAGATGAAGCCGCCTGCCTTAAAATATACTTAGTAGTTCCATGAGATAATTTATACTCACTAGGAATAGTACTTGCTAAAGCAAAAACTTCCTTATCCAAAATAGGTACACGTAATTCCAAAGAATTAGCCATCGCCATTTTATCAGCCTTCAGTAAAATATCATTAGGAAGCCAAAAATGCATATCAAGATACTGCATCTTCGTTAAATCATCCTTATCCTTAACCTCATCATAATAAGGCTTAGTAATGTCTTGGAATCTAACCTTACTTTGATACGTAGGAGATAAAACCTTATTCGCATCCTTATTATCAAATACAAAAGCATTACCAACATAATAATCTTCAATTTTACTTCCACCCTTAGTTAAGAAATTTTTACCATGAAACTCAGGTAGGGGAGAAACAATACCCTTAACCGCCTTACGTAAAAACTTAGGCAACTTACGATACTTAATTAATAAATCATCTTCCTTATAAAAAGTATACCCACCAAATAACTCATCCGCACCTTCACCAGATAAAACAACCTTAACATGCTTACTAGCCAAATCAGATAAAAAATATAAAGGTACAGCCGATAAATTAGCCGTAGGTTCATCCGCATAATATTGAACCTTATCAATAACATCAAAGAAATCATCAGAATCAATTAACTCATTAATATTTTCAATATGAAGCATGTCAGATAAATCCTTCGCAAAAGGAACCTCATTAAAATTCTTGTAATCAAATCCAACCGAGAAAGTCTTATCAGGTTTCAAATAAGAAACAACATAAGATGAATCAATCCCACCAGATAAATAAGAACCAATCTCAACATCACTAATCATATGAGTATCAATAGAAGAAGTAATAGTATCATCAATCTTTTTAACTAAACTATCAAAATCTTGCTCCTTCGCATCAAACACAATTTGATAATACTTCTTAGTAAAAAATTCTGAAGATTCCAAATTATATTTAAAATAATGACCAGGTAGTAATTTATAAACACCCTTAAAGAAAGTTTCCTCCAAAACCGAAGTTTGGAAAGTTAAATAAGGTTTTAAAGAATCCTTATTAACCTCTTTAACAAAATCAGAATTATATAAGAAACTCTTAATCTCAGAACCGTACATAAAAGTCCCATTCATATCACAGTAATAAAAAGGTTTTTGACCAAAATGATCACGAGCTCCAAATAATTCCTTCTTATTCTTATCCCAAATAACAAACGCAAACATACCACGTAACTTACTTAAGATATTTTCACCATATTCCTCATAACCGTGCAAAATAACTTCCGTATCCGCATTAGTTTTAAAAATATGACCCTTACTAATCAAATCTTTCTTAATAGATTTAAAATTATAAATTTCACCATTAAAAGTAATAACCATACTATCATCTTCATTACTCATAGGTTGTCTACCATTTTTCAAATCAATAATAGATAAACGTCTAAATCCCATTGCAATATCATCATCAATATAATAACTTTCATCATCAGGTCCCCTGTGACTAATTGCATCAGTCATTTTTTTAATTTCATCTTTTGATTTTTCTTTCTTATTTACATATCCACAAAAACCACACATAATAAACTTTCCTTTCTAATATTTCCAGTACCCATTTTTATAATCTTTAAAATATCTAAAATGTTTTCTCACCAAAAACAAAATACGTTTAAATGGCATATCCTTTTTATAAACTATAGGATTAACAACATTTCCAGACTTATATAACTCCATAGCCTTTTTCTTAAATTCATCATTAACCACATACTTTTTAATAATACGTTTAGGTACATAAGTTAATAATAATTCTTTATCCGCTAAAACAAAGTCGTTTTCTATACCATAAACTAAATCATCAACAACTAATTTAACCAAATTATAACCAGCCGCTGTAACATAATAACTACATCTACCTTGACGAGCATTAATTTCTAAAATCTTATACTTTCCATCACGAGCATCATACTTAATATCAAGTTCAGCAAGACCCTTGAAATTAATCTTTTCCATAAAGTCCTTAAAGCCCATAATAACATCCTTATCATAGCCATTAGTACTAAAACCATTAATTAAGCACGCTGCATTACCAACCATTTTAGCCGTATGTTCTTGAAGACCAATCTGAGCAAAAGCAAATAACTCACATTTTCCCTTAGATGAACAGTATACAACTCCATCAAATAGGGCACTATCATCACCAGGGATATATTCTTGAATAATTAATTTACCTTTATAAGAACTTTTTCTAAAACAATCTATAGTATAATTAACCTCATCCATATTATTAAGTTTATATATCTTTTTCTTACCCTCAAAATTAATATGATTAAAATCAATTACATCATTAGGCTTAATAATAATAGGGAAGTCAAAATCAATTTTTAACTCATCATTTAAATCATAAATAATCGTCTTAGGTAAAAATCCCGAATCCTTATATTTCTCATAAAATAAATCCTTCATCATCAAAGACTCTAAAAAATCTAAATCAACATAATTAAAAACAATACGAGGATCTAATTTATCCTTATTACTAACAAGTCCTCTAGCATAAGTCTCATTAGAACTGATACAAACAATTTTTTTTGCATCTATTCCAGATACAAATTCATTTAAAACCAAAGGAAACTTATCAATGTCCCATAATCTATTATCATACTTAGCCTCTATAATATTAGAGTGATTAACAAAACTCATAGGCGTATTAGAAATAACCTTAACCTTACGACCATAAGCCTCGTGAACACATCTGGCCATATAATAAGCATTCGCATCACTACCTAAAATAACTACTTCAAAATCCATATTATCAAATCCTTCTAGTATTTAATTTCCGTAAACTTATCTTCTTCCTTATAAACACGAGGAACCCTGTTAGTAACAGAAGTAAATAACTGATAAGCACTTACGCCAAGTTCCTTTGTTCTTTTAGAAATATTATCATAAATAATAACTTCGTCATGCAATTTAACTGAATCATCAATCATGACCGTTGTCATATCCATACCAAGTTCACCAATAATAGGGTACTCCTTACCACCAATTTTAACCATAAGGCCTTCATTAGCCTTCAAAAGACCATCCGCAAACCCAATAGGCATAATTCCAATTTTTATATCCTTATCAGCCACGTATTTAGCCCCATAGCCAACATACTCTCCCGCCTTAACATCTTTAATACACATAATCTCAGAATGTAAACTAAAGGCTGTATTTAAATCCAAATCATTACTTAACTTAACAGGACTAATACCATGTTTTTTAATATAGTGATTTCTTTTAATAAGTCTAAGACCAGTAGGCTCACTCATTTTTTGAGCAAACCCAAACATAATAATTCCAAGTCTAACACCATTAACGAAAGAAGGCATCTCATGTTGAACCATAGTTAAAGATCTGCCTAAATGAACAATAGGTATTTTAGATAAATCAATCAAACTAGTAATCTCTTTAAAATTATTAAGTCCATCATCAAAATGCTTGTCCCACATTCCACTAGTCGCAAAATGAGTATAAATACCCTCTAAAGTAATAGAACTTTCATTAAGACTATCAACCACTAACTTAACCTCATTCTTATCTTTAAAACCTAAACGATTCATTCCATTATCAATTTTAATATGGCACTTTAAATTTAAACATTTATCAAGTCCATCAAAATAATCCATATCAGGAATAGTAATCGTAATATTATTAGATTCACATAAATTTAAAAAATCGTAAGCAATAGGTTCTAAACACAAAATAGGGATAGAACTATTTCTTTCTCTTAAACTCAAACACTCCTCCAAAGAAGAAGCCGCCAAATAATTAATGCCACCATCAATTAAACTATTAATAGAGTAGTCACCATGACCATAAGCATTAGCCTTTACAACGCCGATATAATATTTATAAGGATACTTACTAACAATGTCCTTTACATTATTTTTCAAGATATCCAAATCTATTAAAGCATAAGTCTTTCTATACATAGTTATCACCTCTAATAATTATATAATATTTTACATATTAAAGCAAACGTTAAATGCTTTACACACCCAATGTCAAATAGATAAATGTAAACCAAAAGTGTCAAACAAATTTAAAATTAACATTGTCATTTTAAAGTAGATGTGATATAATACAAAGCAGGTGATTGGAAATATGATCGAAACAATTAAGACTACGCTTAATGCAAACGAAAATATTACAAAGGAAGTAAAAGATGACTTATTAGAACTAATAACTATCTTTAACAATAACTTTAAAGAAATTGACTTAGCTAATCTTAATGAACGACTTAAGACTCTAATCATAAAAAGGGAAAGTATGTTTTTAGTAAAACTTCCATGTAAATATAATCCATATACAAACGAACTTTTAATCAATTTAGGATTATTCGAAGAATGTGATGCTAAGCACTGGCTTATGCACTGCCTTTTAGGAATGATTACAGCCAAAGATAATTACTATGGATTTAATAATGAAGAAAACACTTTAGTCGCACTTAATGAAGGCTATACTGAAATAATCACAAATAACTTAGTAGGTGACGTTGAAAACAACTTCTTCACAGATGAAATTATTATGACTAACTTAATAAGCAAAGCCATTGGTGAAGATACCATGTATAACGCTTATTTTGGTAATGATTCAAAGAGTATAGTAAGGGCAATGATTGAAGCGGAGGGTAAATAGTATGGAAAAAGTACAAAAATTTATTGACGATTTAAACAATGATCTAGAAAATAGAAAAAGAGGTTTACCAACAAATCCTTTTGAAAAACAAAAAACATATGCACAGCTATATCCAAGTGCAGCAGCTAAAAATCCAGAATATTTTTGTTTAAACGAAAACTACTACCCAGAAAACACTAGGAATACAATTGATGTTAAAAATATAGAAATTGCAAAAATGGAAATAGAAGAAATACAAAACGCACATACATATAAACAAGATATGTCTATGCAAAAAGCAGCTTAATTAATATAGAAAGGGCCACTTAAGTTATAAGCTTAAGTGGTTTTTACATGTAACGGTATATTTTTAATTAACCAAAAGTTATAAAAACATTGACTATCATATCTCACACTTGTTATAATTGTTTTAATACACAATATTAATAAAGATAAAGAATTAACAAAAGATCCAACTAATAAGAAATTCTTATTAGTTCAAAAAGAAGTGAATTGTGAAGTAAAGGGGGTATTTATGAAATTATTAAATTATATTAAAAATATTTGGATACAAAACAAACATTTACCCCTAAGTCAAAATGATATTGTATGGGCAAAAAGATATAAAAATGAAAAGGAAAGACAATTATTACCAAAAGGCCATAGAGAAGGGCCTTATATTATAATTAGAAAAACAAAAAGAAAAATATATGCCCTATGTTGTGGTGGAAATAAAAGTGCCAATTCAAATCCATTATTCAAACAGAAATTAGAAAAAGAAAAATATAATTTTATAAAAGATGGATACGTTTATGCCGCAAAAATAATTAAACTAGATGATAATAGAATTATTAGAAAAATAGGAACGTTAAACAGTGAAGATATAAGTACGATATATAAAACAATATACCTAATCAATAAAAGATACACAAAGGTAAAACATTTTCCTCAAAGAAAATTAGAGTTTAATATTGATGCAGGTGATATAGTTACATATAAAGGAAAATTATCTTATATATATGATAGCGACAATGATTTTTACTATGCAAAACATGTTACCGAAGTAAAAAAAGGGAAAAAAGCTTTACAAATCAATGATAAAAAATATTCCTTTGATTTCACCTCAAAAATAGAAATTCCTAAAAATAGTAAATTAGAACTTTCCAATTTTGTAGATAGTGATATGCAAAAATATATCATGACACAAACACAAAAATCATACACAATTAAACCTAATAACTTAGAAAGAGGCAAACTAATTTTTGCTGATAATAATTACTATTATATTTATGGAGAATACCAAAATGAATTACTAGTGTATAAAGTATATTTAGATAATGAGTACATAGAAGGAATGTATAAAATAAATATAAAAAAGGGACATTACTATACATTGTTTGAAGAATATAAATTAAAAAAATCACCAGAAATTAAAATTGTAAGATCTGCCCTTGAAAAGGAAATGGAAGAAATTAAGACACTCAAAAAAGAAAAGAAAACAAAATCACAAAATAAAACTATTCCTAAAAACTGCATGTATAAAGATTTTAAGCCAGGATATATAATGATTGAAACTGGAACATTAGATAGATATATAATTATAGAAAGACATGGTAATAAAATTATATATGCATTATTAGATGATATTAATTTATGCTATGAACATGATTTTGAAAGTAATCAAATATTCCAATTTGAGATTTCAGAAAAGATGAATGCGTTTAAATTTAAAAAGCTGTTAGAAAAATTCAATGAGGATGAAAGTGACATAGTATAATCAATACTCATAAAAAAATCCTTGAAAAATATAATAAATATGTTATAATTGATTTAGTCATTTAAAAGCCATGACCAAAGAGTAGTACTAAAAGTAATTATTTCAAAGAGAGTTAGAATAGGTGGGAGCTAACAAATAATCTTTTACGAATTCACTTTGGTAGCTGTATATGCAAAGATATATCGGTAAGCGCGTTATAGCTCTTAAGGTAAGTATAACTTACAAATTAAGGTGGTACCACGTAAATCACGTCCTTATACAGGATGTGATTTTTTTTAATTAAGGAGGGATAAAATGGAAAATATTTTAGAAGAATTAAAAAATGACTTAAACGAAATCAAAAAAGAACATGATTTAAATGAAATAAAAACAAAATATTTAGGTAAAAAAGGAAGAATAACTGAACTATCTTCACAAATCAAAGATTTGAAGGATGAAGAAAAGAAAACCTTTGGAGCTAACCTAAACAAATTAAAAACCGAAGCCACTAATTTATTAGATACTAAAAAAGAAGAAATGATGGCAGAAATATTAAATAAAAAACTAGAAGAAGAAAGTATCGATATCAGTTTACCAGCTACTAAAATACCAATGGGCGCACCAAATATTGTGGAAAAAATAGTAGAAGAAGTAGAAGAACTATTAATGTCAATGGGATATGATGTCGTTGATGGACCAGAAATAGAAAAAGATGAATATAACTTCGAAATGTTAAACTTACCAAAAGGACATCCGGCAAGAGATGCCCAAGACACTTTCTACATTGAAGGAGAAGAACTACTTCTTAGAAGCCAAACCTCACCAGTTCAAATAAGAACCATGTTAGAAGGTAAAGGTGAAAAACCAATTAGAATGATTTGTCCAGGTAAAACATATAGAAGAGATGATGATGATGCAACTCACTCACATCAATTCATGCAAATAGAAGGATTACTAATAGATAAAAACGTAAGCCTTTCAGATTTAAAAGGAACATTCGATGTCATCGCTAAACACTTATTTGGAGAAGACTGTAAAACAAGATTTAGACCATCATATTATCCATTTACAGAACCATCAGTAGAAATGGATATTAGCTGCCATAGTTGTAAAGGAAAAGGATGCCCAATCTGTAAAAACACAGGATGGATAACTGTTTCAGGTGCTGGAATGGTACATCCAAATGTTCTTAAAAACTGTGGATATGACCCAAAACAGTGGCAAGGTTTCGCCTTCGGTTTTGGTGCTGAAAGACTAGCAATGCTTAAATATGGAATCGATGACTTAAGAGTATTTTATGCTAACGATTTAAGAGAAAGTAGAAACTTCGATAGGAAGGAGGCCGAATAATGATAAGTTTAGAATGGGTAAAGGATTATATAGATATATCTGATGAAGATTTAGAAGAACTAGCTGTAAAAATAACCAAAGCCGGAATCAACATCGAAAAAGTTATAACTAATAAAATAAATAATTTAGTAGTAGGGCAGGTTATAGAATGTGAAATGCATCCAGACTCTGATCACCTACACATTTGTAAAGTAAATATAGGTAATGAAACAACCCAAATAATTTGTGGTGCAGACAACGTAAGAAAAGGACTAAAAGTTATCGTTGCTCTTCCAGGCGCTATTCTTCCAGGTGATTTTGAAATCAAAAAAAGCAAAATAAGAGGCGAAGAATCAAATGGTATGATATGTGCTCTTTATGAATTAGGTCTAGAAGAAAAAACTAAGGAAGCCTATGATAGAGGAATCGAAGAATTACCACAAGATGCTCCAGTTGGTATGGATGCATTAAAATATCTAAAATTAGATGATACTTTATATGAGTTAGATGTCCATAAACACCGTAATAATGACTGTTATTATCACATTGGATTTGCTTACGAAATCGCATGTATTCTAAATAAAAAAGTAACACTTCCAGACGCACCAATAAACGAAATAGATGACAATATAAACAATCATTTCAGCCTAAAAGTAGAAACAGAAAAATGTCCTTTCTACCTAGCCAAAATGGTTACCGACGTAAAAGTAGGCCCATCACCAGAATTTATTAAAAGAAGATTAAATGCCTATGGTATGCGTTCAATCAATAACGTTGTCGATATTTCAAACTATGTAATGTTAGAATATGGACAGCCACTTCACTTCTTCGATAAGAGTGCGCTAGGAGATAAAATCCTAGTAAGAGATGCCAAAGAAGAAGAAAAAATAATAACCCTTGACGGTATAGAAAGAACATTAAAAGAAACAGATATCGTTATTACCGATGGAACAAAACCAGTATGTGTAGCCGGAGTTATGGGTGGTGAAAATACCGAAGTAACCGAAAATACAAAGACAATCCTTATCGAAAGTGCCATCTTTGATAGCGTAAGTATTAGAAACACAGCTGCTCATTTAGATTTAAGAAGTGAAGCATCAATTAGATATGGAAAAGGTTTAAGTTATGAATATACAGAAAAAGCCATTGAAAGAGCTTGCCATTTACTTGAAAAATATGCCGGCGCTAAAGTGCTAACTGGAATAGTAAAACACGACAAAATAGATAAAACACCAAAAACTACAACCTTTAAAGCTGAAGAAATCAACTCATTACTTGGAATTACAATCTCAGAAGAAGACGTAAAAACCGAACTTAATAGATTAGATTTTCCATTTGAATACAAAGATGGATTGTTCACCGTAACAATACCAAATAGAAGATTAGATATCGATGAAAATGTAAACGATATTGCTGAAGAAGTAGGAAGACTTTATGGTTACCATAACCTAGTTTCAACACTTCCAAATTGCCCAATAAAAAAAGGTGAATATAAAGGCGATGTTAAATATCGAAAATTAGTTTCAAAAAGATTAAGAAGTCTAGGACTAAACGAAACCAAAACATACACTTTAACATCACCAGAGATGGCAAAACTATTTAAATATGAAGACAAAGAAAACGCAGTTTTACCAAATCCAATGAGTATTGATAAATCAGTTCTTAGAACAACACTAATTCCTTCATTATTAAATGTCTATGACTATAATAAAAAGAGAAAAGCTAAAGACATATTAATTTATGAAATAAGCAAAACCTACGATAAAGAATATAACGAAGAAAGTAAAATTGCCATTCTTATGAAAGGAAACTACATCATAAATGAATGGAATGGTACCAAAATAAAAGTAGATTTCTACTTAATAAAAGGCATTATCGAAAACATCTTAGATTATATGGGATTTAAAAATAGATATACATTCCAAAAAAACACCTTACCAGAATTACACCCAGGTATAAGTGCCTCAATAATGTTAGATAGAAAACAAATCGGCGTAATCGGTAAAGTTCATCCATCATTAAATAAAGATGATATCTTTGTCGCTGAACTTTCACTTAACGCTTTAATGACAAAAACAAAACCAATTAAATTTAAAGAGGCATCAAAATATCCAGAAATAATCAAAGATATGGCCTTCATTGTAAAAAAAGAAACCACATCAGACGAAGTTGAAAATATCATCAAAAGAGCAGGTGGCAGACTTCTTACAAACATTCATGTATTTGATGTATATACTGGAGAAAACGTTAAAGAAAATGAAAAATCAATCGCTTACTCATTAACATTCTCTGATCAAAATAGAACATTAACAGAAGAAGAAGTAACCGAAGTATTTAACAATATAATCAAAAATGTAGAAGAAAAAATAGATGCTAGATTAAGAGATAAATAAAAATAGGGGATCAAATCGATTCCTTATTTTTAAATTTTTTCCACCACATTATTATTAATGTAAAAAGTAGTAAATTAAATTCATCTTCATATCATAAAAGAAAAATAAATTATTTTGTCAAAACACTTGACCTAAAGTAAACTCTAAGTGCTATTATATAAATGTATATAGAATATATAAGAAAGGAATGAAATAATGGAAAAAGCAAAAGTTTATTTTACTAAAGAAATAACTCCGGAAAGTGTTGTAAAAATGTTTGAAGTTCTGCACAAAGAATTACCAGGAAAAGTAGCTGTAAAAGTACATTCAGGTGAAGATGGTAATCAAAATTATCTTCATCCAGAATTTATGCGCTCAATGATTGAAGACGTTAATGGAACAGTAGTAGAATGCAATACTGCCTATGAAGGTGCCAGAAATTATACCGACAAGCATAAAGAATTAATGAAAAAACATGGATGGACTAAATACTTTGACGTTGATATTATGGATGCCGAAGGACCAGATATGATGTTAGATATCCCAAACGGAAAAGTACTTAAAGAAAATTACGTAGGCCAAAATATGAAAAACTATGATTCTATGTTAGTACTTTCACACTTCAAAGGCCATCCAATGGGCGGATATGGAGGTGCTTTAAAACAATTATCCATCGGATGCGCATCAACAGCAGGTAAAGCATGGATTCATTCAGCAGGTACCAATAAAGATCAAAACACCCTTTGGGAAAATTTACCACCGCAAGATAAATTTTTAGAATCTATGGCAGATTCAGCAGAATCAGTTGTAAATTACTTTAATGGAAATATGGCCTTTATAAACATCATGTGCAATATGTCAGTAGATTGTGATTGCTGCGCAGTAGCCGAAGACCCATGCATGAAAGATATTGGAATCTTAGCCTCATTAGATCCAATCGCAATTGATCAAGCATGTATAGATCTAGTATATAATTCTGAAGATCCCGGAAAAGATCACCTAATAGAAAGAATAGAAAGACAAAATGGTGTTCATACAATTGAAGCTGCAGGTGAACTTGGTTATGGGACAAGAGAATATGAACTTATAGAAATAGACTAGAAATCATCAAAATTGATGATTTTTTCTATAAATGGTATAATTATAAAGAATGTGATTTTATGGTTTATGATGAAAATAATTTTCCAATAAAATATGCTTTAATGCCATTTTATCAGCACAATGGCTGGGATACTTTTAGTTATTCTACTTATGAAATTGTCTGCTATCTCCCAATGCCATGTTATCTTATAAAAGAAAGTAAAATTTATCGTGCAAATGGTATTTCAAAAATGGAATATGAAGTAGTTTTTGTCGCAGAAAAAAGAGATTTATCTCAAAATCAACAATTACCACAATTCGGTTTCTCTGGCCGCTGCGATAATTCCGATATAGTTCCATCAATTTATGAAGACTATGAAAGCGCTAAAGCATCTATAGAATTAAAAGAACTAAATGAAGACTGTATGATACAAGGAACGCTATCATTATCCCCTGAAGAGTTTTCAGCAAAAATAATGAAAAAAGAAGAAGAACTACAAAGCAGATATGAATTTATAGAAAAAGAAATCTTGCCAAAGCATAAACAAAAAGTATTAAAAAAATCCTTCGATTGAAGGATTTTATTTTCATATGGAGCACCTAGTCGGATTTGAACCAACGATCGGGGAGTTGCAGTCCCATGCCTTACCACTTGGCTATAGGTGCGAATTAATAACGCAATATAATTGTAATATAAATTAAAAATAATGTCAATTATAATAATGGATTTTATTATATTATATTTATCAAAAAAATAAATGTGCATGCCTGCCTTTATTTTTAAAAGAAAATTAAAATTTAACAAAAAATATATTAAAATAATTTGTCGATATACTTGTTAAATTGTCGAATTTGGTTTATAATTATCTAGACAGTATAAGGGGAGGAAATCCATGAAAAAATTAACTAGACATAAAATAGCTTTTATTTTTACATTAATAAGTACAATAATATTATTAGGAGGAACAGGTTATCTAATTTATAACTTGTCACTACTTAAAGACATAGAAAATTTATTAAGACTAATCGCCGTTATTGTATTAATAGTAATAGCCTTAATCTTAATACTTTTAGGAATAAGATTCTTAAGAAAATTTAAAAAGCCAAAATTAATCATCGTAATTATTCTAATGCTAATATTTGGAGCCGGCGAATTATTTATCGGCTATAACATCAATAAAGTTTATGGAACCTTAAAAAAAGTATCTGATACAGATGAATATACAACATATTCATCAAGTTTAGTAACTTTAAAAACAAATGAAGCAGATTCAATTGATGATATCAAAGATGGCAAATTAGGCCTATTAGAAGACGAATCAAGTATTGAAGGATCCGTAATACCAAAAGATGTAATTACCAAAAAAGACCTATCAAATAAAACGGAAAGTTATGATAGCTATATTTCAATGATAGACGCCTTGAAAGACGGAAAAGTAGACTATATTTTCTTACCAACTAACTATGTTATTATGTTTGGGAACATGGAAGGTTATGAAAATTTAGAAGAAACAACAAAAATAATTTACACTCAAACCAAAAAAGTAAAAAAAGAAAAAACTGATACTGCAAATACAAAACCAATCACAGAACCGTTTACAGTTTTATTAATGGGAGTAGACTCAGAAACAGAAGGTATTGGAAATAGCTCATTTAATGGAGATTCATTAATGGTTATTACTTTCAATCCAAAAACATTAAGTACAACAATTTTAAGTATTCCTCGTGATTCTTACGTTCCAATCGCATGTTTCCCAAATCAAAGAAAAAATAAAATTACACATGCCGCTTGGAAAGGCGAAGAATGTATGCAACAAACAATTGAAAACTTCTTAGATATAGATATCGATTATTATGTCAAAATCAACTTTAAAGGAGTAGTTCAACTAGTTGACACCCTAGGTGGTGTTGAAGTAGATGTTCCATATAACCTATGTGAACAAAATAGTAATCGTTATTGGGGAAAAAATACAGTATATATTGAAGAAGGAATACAAAATTTAAATGGGGAACAAGCATTAGCATTCGCCCGTAATAGACATCCAAACCCAGGTAGATGTTCAGCCAAATGGACCAACTATACAAGTAATGACTTTATAAGAGGGCAACACCAACAAGAAATTGTAATGGCCTTATTAAACAAATTTAAATCAGTAAAAGATTTAGATACCGTTTATAAACTACTAGATACAATTAGTAATAACATGTCTACTAATATGAGTACTGAACAAATTCTATCACTTTATAACGTATTTAAAGATATTTCTTCAAAAAGTGGATACACAACAGATATGGCCGAATTACTTGGAATGCAAAGACTATACTTAAATGGTCATGACGCCAGAATTATTGACTATGGTGGAACCAACTTATCATTATATAACTATGTATTATATGATAGTAGTGTAAAAGCTGTATCGGACGCTATGAAAGAAAACTTAGGCCTTAAAAAGACAAAAACAGTCAAAAAATTCAGTTTTAACATAAACAAACCATATGAAGAAAAAATAATTGGCAAAGACGAAACAAAAGGTGACTCAATTACCTTATTACCAAGTTTTGTTGGACAATCATTAAGTTATGTTAATTCATTCTGTGGCGCCCACGGAATTAAAGTCAACGTTAAAGGTAGTGGAACAGGTAGTGTTATTTCACAAAACGTTTCAGCAGGAGCTAACGTAGAAGATGTTAAAAGCATAACAATAACTCTATCGGGCGGAAGTAGTACTACAACAACCAATAATACAACTTCTCAAAGTACAAAACCAAGTACAGATGATAAAGAAAATGACAAAACACAAAGCTCAGATGGTAGCAGTGAAGAAGGAAGTGGCTCAACAGGAGACAACTCTTCAAATACAGATACTACAACCCCTCCAAGTCCAGAAGATGAAGCAAATTAAGAACAACAAATGTTGTTCTTTTTAATTTGACCATAACCAAACTAAGTTATATAATAAATTAAGTAGGTGATGTTATGAATAATTATGATGATTATGAAAATGAATACGAAGAAGAATATAATGAAGATGAAAAAGAAAATAAACAGAAACAGCCAAAATCCAAAAAAAGCAAACGAACCAAAACAAAAAAGGTAATAAAACACAAGACAAAAAAACAAAAACCAAAAACAAAAATAGTATATAAAGATAAAAAATCAGGATCTGGATTATTAAACTTTTTCCTAATTATTATCATATTAGGATTACTTGCAGTAATTGGCTATTTAGTATACATAAATTATTATGAAAAAGAAGAACCACAAAATACAAATATGCAAAATGAACAAACTATTGAAAAAGACTGTGAAGCCACAGCCACAAAATATAGTATCGCATCAGGACTAAAAAAATGCTCCAATGAAAATAATTTTAAACTAATTATCAAAAGTACAAACCTTTCATTTGATATCACAAGAACAGAAGATAACAAATATATAATAAACAATATTTATTATAAAGAAAACAAAGTTGATGCAAATAAAATAATAGGCATCAAAATTACTGACAATTGGAAATTAAAAGAAAAAGATAACATATACTATCTTCTTGTTCAAAAAGATAATGATAAAAATTCACAAATCTTAATTGCAATAAAAGATGATAATGTACTTTACCAAGGTAATGACGCAGAATATAATCTATCTTCTGATATCAATTATACTAAATATACACAATTAGGCTTAGAAGAAATATACACATGTGAATATTATGAAACTAATAACTTACTAGAAAATAAAATGTGGACTAAAGGAGAATTAATCTATGAAAACGGAAAAATAATTGAAAAAGCAGAAGAAGTTATAACCGCAAATGATGTATGCAAAAAGTAGTCTAAAATTTGACTACTTTTTTTTCATATACACTTTGTATTGTACCAAATTCCCCATGACTTTTAGAAATTTCATAATCTATTTTATATAATGCAGAATCGATTGCCTCTAATAAAATAGGGAAATCTTGCTTAGTCGGGTCAAGTAAACTTCTTTTCTTTAATAAAAGTATTTTAGCCATACTCAACTCATCCTTAGTTGCTTGTAACGCAGCTTTATAAAAGCGAGCTGCCATTTTAATAACTTCTTTTTTATGTTCTTGTTCTTTTAAAAGCTTAAGCTCTTTCGCTATCATATCGTTGATATATTTTTCACGTTCTTTTTCAGCTAATACCTTTGAATCTCCTTTTTTCGATAATAAAATTGTTTCCTTTATTGGACTATCTTTATCAGGAGTTGCCTGCATTTTTTTCCCTAACTCTTTATCGCGTTTGCTAATTTTATCAATAATAGAAACAATATCAATATCATTGTTAGCTTGGGAAATTCTAGGCCCTAAAACAGGTGATATATCTTCATTATCATTAGTTTCTGTAATCTCGTCCATTTCAAAATCTAATTCTTCGATAACATCCTCAGTTACTTCAAACCCCAAATCATCTTCATTTTCATCATCAGTCTTTTTATAATGAATTTTATCAACTTTTTTAAGTTTTGGTTTAGTTATAAAATGTAATAGTGGAATCTCTTTTAAACTATTAACCATTTTATCAACAAAGCCAGAATTTTTATCGGAATTATTCATATAATCGCCCCCTTTAATTAAGTAAATACAATTATATACTTATTAATATATTTGTCAAGCCCCATAATAGAACCACAAAATAAAATATTTATATTGATTTTTATTTCCAAATATTAGATAATATAAAAAGGAGGAATAACTATGACAAGAGAAGAATATGCAGATTTACTATTACCAAACATTAAACATGACGCAGAATATTATGAAAATTTATATCCAGAAAGAGATTTAAAAGAAGGCGCAATTGTAACTAGATATGCCCCAAGTCCAACAGGATTTGTTCATATAGGTGCTTTATATACAGCATTTATTTCAAGCAAAATGGCTAACCAAACAGATGGAGTATTTTTCTTAAGAATCGAAGACACCGATCAAAAAAGAAGTATTGATGATGGAGTAAACAAAATAATAGAAGATTTAGCCAAATTTGATATTAATTTTGACGAAGGTGTGACCAAAGAAGGGGATAAAGGTAATTATGGACCTTATACTCAAAGCGAAAGAAAAGAAATATATCAAGCCTATGCTAAAAAATTAATAATAGAAGATAAAGCTTATCCTTGTTTCTGTACTGAAGAAGAAAGCTCACAAGATAGAGAAATTCAAAGTAAAAACAAAGAAAGACTAGGTTATTATGGCAAATGGGCTAAATGTAGAAATTTATCAATAGAAGAAGTAATTCAAAGAGTAAACAACGGTGAAAAATATATTATTAGACTAAAATCAACAGGAGATTTTAATAAAAAATTCACATTCAAAGATTGTGTAAAAGGTAAATCAGAACTTCCAGAAAATGATGAAGATTTCCCAATCATCAAATCAGATGGGCTACCAACTTATCACTTCGCTCATGCCATTGATGATCATTTAATGCATACAACCCACGTTATTAGAGGTGATGAATGGTATCCAAGTGTCCCAAAACATACTCAGGTTTTTGTTATGTTAGGATTTAAAGTTCCAAAATATGCACATATTTCACCACTTCTAAAAGAAGATAATGGAACAAGAAGAAAAATAAGTAAAAGAAAAGACCCAGAAGCCGCAGTTAGTTTTTATCACGAAAAAGGAATTCCAAATGAAGCTGTTATGCTTTACTTAGAAACCGTTGCTAATTCAAACTTCGAAATGTGGCTTGAACAAAATAAAGATAAAGACCCAAAAGAATTTGTTTTAGACTTCAAAAAAATGAGTACTGGTGGAACAATGTTTGATTACGATAAACTAATCAATATCTCTAAAAACTACATCAGTAAACTAAAAGCTGAAGAAGTTTATAATCTAGCTTTAGAACATGCACAAACTTATAATCAAGATTTTGCAGAATTATTAAAACAATATAAAGATTATAGTATTCAAATTTTCAACATCGAAAGAGAACAAAAGAAACCAAGAAAAGATATCGCATACTTTAGCGATGTTCAAAACCAAATTTGGTATATGTTTGATGAATTATTTAAGCCAGAAAACTATGAATGGCAAAACATAAAAGATAAAAAAGAAATAGAATTAATTCTAAATATATATTTAAATGAATATTATGATAGTAGTGATGATAAAGATACATGGTTTAATAAAATGAAAGAACTTGCAGAAAAACTAGGATACGCAGGTAATATGAAAGATTATAAAGAAAATCCAGATAACTATAAAGGTAACATCACTGACATAAGTATGGTCATTAGAGTCGCACTTACATCAAAATCAATGACACCAGATTTATACGATATCATGCGTTTATTAGGAACTGATAGAATGAAAAAAAGAGTAGAAATGGCTTTACAATAAAATAAAATTATTATATAATTAAAAAGAACTAAAAAAGTTCTTTTATGCAGGTGTAGTACAACGGTTAGTATATGGCCTTGCCAAGGCTAGGATGCCGGTTCGATTCCGGTCACTTGCTCCAGATGTTATTAAGCTCGAACTTTATGTTCGAGTTTTTATTTTTATACAAAAAGCATAGTATAATGTTTATATATTGCGAAAAGTAGTGATTTATTAAAAAGCGAGGTGTCAAAAATGACTAAAGATTTAATGATTAGAAGTAGCAGTGCAGAATTTTTGATTTTTGAAAGACAAACCCATGAAAAAGGAATTCAAGTAAGATTCGAAAATGGGGACTTATGGCTTACCCAAAATGCTATATCAATGTTATATAATGTTGATAGAACTGTTATAACTAAGCATTTAAAAAACATTTATAAAGAATATGAATTGGAAGAAAAAGCAACTAGTGCAAATTTTGCACTAGTTCAAAAGGAAGGTAATCGTGAAGTAACTAGAAATGTTAAGTATTATAATTTAGATGCTGTTATCTCTGTTGGGTATAGAGTTAATTCCGAAAGGGCTATACAATTCAGAAGATGGGCTACTTATATATTAAAGGAGTTTTCTAAAAAAGGTTATATAATAGACAAAAAAAGAATGGCAAATGGTGCATTCTTCGATGAAGATTATTATGATTCCTTACTTGCTGAAATTAGAGAAATAAGATTATCAGAAAGAAGATTTTATCAAAAGATTACAGATATTTATGCAACTAGTGTAGATTATGATTCTAAATCGCCAACTACAATTAAATTTTTTAAAAAAGTTCAAAATAAAATGAATTATGCTGTTTCACACAAGACTGCTGCGGAAATTATTTATGATAGAGCCGATGCCGATAAAACAAATATGGGATTAACATCTTGGAAAAACTCTCCAAAAGGGAAGATTTTAGAAACAGATGTTGTAATTGCCAAAAACTATTTATCCAAAGACGAACTAAAAAGTTTAGAACTTATTGTATCAGCCTTTCTAGATTTAGCCGAAAATAGAGCTAGAAGACACATACCAATGACAATGGAAGATTGGAGTGCAAGAATAGATAAATTCTTATTAAGCGACGATTTAGATGTATTAAAAGATGCTGGTAAAATATCCCATCAAATTGCAACTGAAAAAGCATTATCTGAATTTGAAAAATATAGAATTATTCAAGATAAATTATTTGAATCGGATTTTGATAAATTTATGATTGAAACAAAAGATATAGATAATGAATAAAAAATGGAATGTAATATTTCATTTTTTTATTTATCCTAGATAGAGTGTGATATAATTGTAACTGAAAGAAGAGTGTATTATATGAATAATGATATAGAACAAATTAAAATCGAACTTTTAAAATATTTACCACTTATTAAACAAGAATATAATATTAGTGATGAAAAAATAAATGATATAATACAGAACATTGATGAAAGAATTACTTATGGCGATAAAGGAATATCATTTTTCGTAAGGAATGGAGTTTTATATCTGCCTAAAATTGCCTATGGAGTGATTAGCGAGCTTCAGCAAAATGAATTGTATGGAACAACCAAAGATACAGGTGTAAAAGTAGAAAACTATTTAAATACAGATACAACTTATCTAGACTATATTAATCATATGATTACTGATGGCTACAGCGCTATGGACTATTTTATGGATAGCTTACTTCATGAAACAATGCATATGTGCGGCGGTAGGGGTGGCACCTCATTAGAAGAAGGAATTCATGAATTAAAAACCAGACAATTAGCGCAAAAATACAATATTAAAATTGCAGCTGTTGGCTATAACAAAGAAGTCGAAATAGCGCAAATGTTAGAAAATATTTTAGGAAAACAAACAATGGATATAATAGCTTTTTTAACAGATGATCAAATTGATTTGTATTTATCTGCTCACCATACAGATGAAGAAATAAAACTTTATTATGATGTTAAAAATACTATGAAAAAAGAGGGCGAAGCATATCAAACGCAAACTATAAAAACTAATAATCCATTCGAAAAAGCAGCAGTATACGATTCCATGGAATATACAGAAACCAAAAAAAATATAAACAGGTATATTTCTTTCAAAAGGCCATTAGCTTCAAAAACACTATCAAAATAATCTTGATTAACAAAATTAAATCATGTATAATAAGGCCGGAAAGAAAACTTGAGGTGTAAAAATGACAAAATTTAGAAACATTACAAAAAGATTTAATTTTAGAGAAATTCTTGATAAAAAAGATTTACCCGCATACGCTAGACAATATGTAAAAAATGAAGAAATATTAACTATTTACAAAACAGAAAGAGACCACGGCGTATTCACTGATAATAAAATAGTTCTATTTGATAATAAAGATAACTCAAAACAAATATACACAATACCTTATAAATCAATTTCAAACCTTTCAGTGATATTTAATGATGATAACGCCACACTTAACATATATATGGATTCAGGTTATCCAGTTGGTCTAAAATTCATCAATATGAATGGAACAGATAAATTACGTTTAAGAATCTTATACACATGTATAGATAAAATCATTAATAATCAAGAACCAGTAAAAGAAGATATGAAAAAATTAATAAACAATACAGTTAAACTATAAAAGCCAAGGAAACATTCACCTTGACTTTTTTATTTCAAATATTTTAAAGCTAAAGTATAAATAATCAATAATATTGCCTCTATAATCATAGAACCCATAAACATCTTTTGGATAAATATAATATCAAACATCATTACAAGAACTCCAATTATAAAAAATATAATTTTAATATTCTGTGTTTTCTTAACCACTTTCGCAAAATAAGCAAGTATCCCGCACGGCATCAACATCAAAAACCAAAATATAATTTTTTTATCTGGAAAATAATCAACCACAAAATAACAATATAAATAGTAAGCAATCATCATAAAAGTTAAAAATAGTATAACATTCAAAATAGATAGCCATTTATTTTCAGAAAAATTAGAAATAATATAACAAATAACTAACCATATAAATAATCCCGCCGTAACTAAATCAATACTATGAAGCAAATTATCATAAAAAGTAAATCCCATAACCTCGTTACTGTATTTAGCTACAAGACCAATTATAATTCCAAAAACAACCGAGCTAAAAGCCAGAACCAATTCCTTTTTCTTATCCATCTAATCACCAACTTTCTATAATCATTATAGTCCTAAAAAAACAAAACTACAAATTATAAAGAAAGCTAAACATTCCATTTAGGAGGATAAATATAATCTATTTTATTAGGCTTAGAAGAATACTTCTTCTTAATTTTAGTCCTGTTAGATTTTAAATCGGGTAGGGCCTCCCTGCAATATTTATCAAGTTCACAAAAAATATTTTGACAATCAATTAGCTGTAATGGTCTATCACCAATCCTTTTAAAAGGTAAATTAAGTCTTTTAAACTCCTCATCTTGATGTTTGTACATATACTTAATAATATCTTCATTACTCATCTTACCTCTAGAAATAAAACACTTTTTAATTCCTCGTAAAGACCCAGGACCAGCAACCGTAAATTCATCTTCTTTCCAATTAACAACCTCGCTATAATTTATATCAGTTACAAGTTGATAAGCCATAAAATTACCAATCAAAGGATAACTTCTAATAATATTAAAAGCTTCTTCCATCGTCTCACACTTCATAATTTTAAATTGAAACTTATCAATATTAAACATTTTATGAAGCAGGGCAAGATGATTATCATGCTTTCTATCATAACCAAACGCCTTATTCGCACAACTAATATAAGCATCATTATAAATTTTAATCCCACTAGATATCGCGCTTTCTAAAACTCTAGAATAACTTTCCATATCAAAATTATCAAGTACAATATCACCAAAACTATCCAATAATAATTCCCAAGTCGATTCCTTATTAAATAACTTAAAAAGGATTATCCTAAATAACATATCCTCATCAGAATATTTTTTACCATTATAAATTACATTTTTAAGAAGATACTGACTGACTCTATCATTTACTCTATAACTGTTACAAAATTTATACTCCCTTAAAATAAAATCATCAGTCCAAGGCGCACTTTCACCATTTAACTTTTTCCAAAATATATTTTGTCTTTCATAAGCAAAATACCAATATAAATCATATACTTCCTGTCTTTTTTTCATAGCTACCTCCTAAATTTTTTTTCATTTTAACACGTATCAACAATAATTTCAATTATAAAAGACAAAATAAAAAAGTTAATAAATTAAACCTTATTAACCCTGTACATATCATCTAAAACAATCCAGTTTTGATTAAACATTTTATTAATATTCCAGTAACTAACGCCGCCCAAATTATATTTCTCTACCAATTTAAGCTTAGCTTCAATACTACGGGCATCCTCAAACCAAACAACATGCGACTCGCCATCATCAGTATAATTAAAGTAAGGTGCCATCGCAATATTATCAAATCCTATAGTTACGCCTCTAGACCTTGCAAGATCCATAGCCTCAATATTAGAAATACTTCTAGCTCTTCTTCCTTGCTGATAGGGAAGAGTCCAGTCATAACCATAATTAGGAATACCCATTAAAATCTTTTCACTAGGTATTTCAGTCACCGCATAATTTAAAACCCTTTCAACCTGATTTAAAGGAGCCACTGCCATTGGCGGTCCATAAGAATAACCCCATTCATAAGTCATTAAAATAACACAATCCGCATACTTACCATGAAACTCATAATCATGAGCTTCATATAAAACCCCCGGTTGTTCTCTATAAACCTTAGGAGCCAAAGAAGTAGAAAGTAATAAATTATTTAAATGTAAAACTTCCGATAATTTCTTAATAAAATTATTATATAAATCCTTATCCGAAGGATCAATATATTCAAAATCAATATTTACACCATAAAAGCCACGTTCCTTAGCCACATCTAAAATATTTTTAATCAAAACATCCTGAACATTTTCATCAGTCAAAATAGAATGAGCAATTTCACCATCAAAACTACCAGTACCCATATTAGTAACAACCATTAAAGTACCCACACCTTGGTTTTTGGCCATATTTCTAATATTTTCATCATTAATTAAAACAAGACTTCCATCAATCCCCGCATGATAACTAAAAGAACTCAAAAAAGTTAAAAAAGGCAAAGTCGCATATAAAGTATCATAGTCAGTAAAAGGGTAGGCAAACCCATTAACAACAATACTCCTTTTGCCCGTATCCCTAATAACTAAATGCTGACCAATCGTCAAATTAGATAAACCAGAAAGCTGATTATCATCCATAATATGTTCAGCTGAAACTTCATTATCTTCCGCAATCTTATAAACACTGTCGCCACTTTCTACACTATGTATTTTCATAAAAACCCCATTTCTATAGCTTTAATACAAAAGCTAAAAGCAAAGATAAATCCAAATACCTTCTTTCTTATTATTCTATTAAAATAATAAAAATAAGTGAAAAAAAGTACGAATAATTCGTACCTTAACTAAGATTTAAATGCTTTAAACGGTTATAACAAATAAAATAACAAGCAAATAGTAAAACTAAATTAAGACCCATACCACAGCCCATAATCCAAGTAAAATATTCTTTATCAGGGATAGCTTGATCAAGCTGACCCATAATATCTGGATTAATCAAAAACATAACTCCAATTAAAACTACACCAAGAATTTGTGTAATATAATAAATAACTACCGTATATATAACACTAAAAACAATTTTATTTTTACTGTGCATATTACCAAGACTAATACCCGCATATACCATTAAAACATAACAAATATAACTAAGTAATAAGAAGAAAATAGACCACATAGCAATAGTAAATACACTCATATCAAAGCATAAACTAAAGAACTCTAATCCTTCTTTTAAAACACTAACAACATCATTATAATCAACTACAATAATAATAGAAATGAAAGATATAATAACAGACAATATTATATACACAAGGGAAGAAACCACCTTAGAAAATAATAAACTGTTAGAGCTTACAGGTAGGGTATGAGTTAAATAACCCTCATCAGAATATAAATTCTTGTAATAACGCATAATTGCAACCAAGAAAGTATAAAATAGGCCACCTATAACTAACACTATAAAAAATACAAACATAATATTATAAATAAATCCAAAAGCCGAAACACTATCCGTAATAAAACTTATAACCCTCAAAACTAAAGCTAAAATAACCAAACCAGCATATAAAGGCAATAAAGATTTTCCCATACTTTTCAAATCATACTTTAAAACTTTACCTAACATTTAAATTCCTCCCTAAAAATTTCATCAATACTTTTGCCTCTAGATGTTCTAAGTTCATCAGCATCACCAGTCAAATAAATAGAACCATCCTTAATGAAAATAACCTCATCTAAAATCTTTTCAATATCATTAATTAAATGCGTAGAAATAATTACGCTCGCACCATCATTAAAATTAGTTAATATCGTATCCAAAATATAATCACGAGTAGCTGGGTCAACACCACCAATCGGTTCATCCAAAATGTATAAATCAGCCTTACGACTCATAACCAAAATAAGCTGTACCTTTTCCTTCATACCTTTAGACATTGTATTTAATTTATCATTAGGATTTAACTTTAACTTTTCAAGTAACTTATAAGCAGTACCACTGTCAAAATTATCATAAAAATCACTAAAATAATTAATAAGTTCCTTAACACTCATATTAAAATTAACATAAGGTCTCTCAGGTAAATAAGAAATAATCTTCTTACTATTAATACCAATCTTTTCACCATTAACAAAAACACTACCACTATTAGTCTCAAGTAAACCATTAATAATTTTAATTAAAGTAGTTTTGCCACTACCATTAGGACCTAAAAGTCCAATAATTTTTCCTTTAGGAATTTCTAAATTAATATCTTTTAAAATAGAATT
>CANRSQ010000002.1 GCA_947642475.1 uncultured Mycoplasmatota bacterium | reverse complement strand
TACGGGATCGTTGAATCTTAATCTGAAGGCTGAAGTATTACTTTCTACTTTATTTATGGAGATGTTATTATAACATAGGGAATCTATTATGTCAAAAAAAAGAAATGCTTATTTAGCATCTCCTTCTACAAGTTCGATTTTAACCATTAAAGCGTCGTCGCCTCTACGTTCATCTAGTTTTAAAATTCTAGTATAGCCACCATTTCTTTTTGCATATCTTGGAGCTAATTCGTCGAATACTTTTTTAACAGTAGCTTTGTCATTTTGTAAGAATGCTAATGCTTTTCTTCTAGAAACTAGTGATCCATTTTTACCGTATGTAATCATTTTATCAACGAATTTACGAGCTTCTTTTGCTCTTGTTTCAGTTGTGATGATTGATTCATTTACGATAATATCTCTAGTTAAATTAGCAAGCATACTTCTTCTATGTTTATTATCACGTCCTAGTTTTCTATAAGCCATAATATTCCTCCTTACTAATCTTCATCGCGGAATTTAAGTCCCATATCTTTAATTTTGTCGATAACTTCTTTTAAAGATTTTTTACCTAAATTACGAATTTTCATCATTTCTAATTCTGTTTTTTCTGTTAAGTCACCTAATGTATTAATGTTTGCTCTTTTAAGACAATTGTAAGCTCTTACTGAGAAATCTAAATCATCGATTGATGTTTCTAATTTCTTAAGTTTACTGTCTTCTTGTTTGGCATTCATAATACCAGTTGTGTCTGCTATTTCACTTAGGTTTGTTACAATATTTAAATGTTCGATTAGGATTTTAGCACCTAGTGCCATTGCTTCTTCTGGTCTAATAGAACCATTTGTTTCTACTTCCATTGTTAATTTGTCATAAGAAGCGTCTTGTCCTACACGGGCATTATCAACATAGAAATTGATTCTTTCGATTGGTGAGAATAATGCATCAACTGGAATGTATCCAAGTTTTCCGTCTTCGATATATTTTTTATTTTCGTTTGATAAAGCAGTTCCTCTTCCGTTTGCGATAATGAATTCCATATCTAATTTTCCACCTTTTGATAAAGTAGCAATTACTTTTTCTGGGTTGATAATTTCGATATCTGGATCGCATTCTATGTCAGCTGCAGTTACTTCTCTTTCATCGTGAACTGAAAGTCTAGCAGTTTTTACTTCATCTGAATGATTTTTGATAACAATACCTTTTAAATTTAATATAATAGCAGTTACGTCTTCTACTACACCATCCATTGTTTGGAATTCGTGCATAACTCCGTCAATTTTAACAGCTACGATTGCACTACCTGGCATGCTTGAAAGCATTACTCTTCTTAATGCGTTACCTAAAGTAGTTCCGAATCCTCTTTCTAATGGTTCTAGTTCAAATTTTCCATAATTATTATTTTCTACATATTCTGTTATTTTGTATTCTGGTTTTTCAAAGTTCATATAAGACTCCCTTCTTTTATCCGCGTGGTCGTTTTGGTGGACGACATCCATTATGTGGGATTGGTGTCGTATCAGAAATTGAAGTAATTTCTAACCCTGCAGTTTGTAATGAACGAATGGCTGTTTCACGTCCAGAACCTAGTCCTTTTGCGAAAACTTCTACTTTTTTCATCCCCATTTCACCAGCAGCTCTACCTGCAGCTTCAGCAGCCATACCTGCAGCAAATGGAGTTGATTTTTTACTTCCTTTAAAACCTAATGTTCCAGCTGATGCCCAGCTAATTGCGTTTCCATCTTTATCAGTAATAGTTACGATTGTATTATTAAAGGTTGAATGGATAAAGGCTTTACCTTCTGGTACATTCTTTTTAACTTTACGTTTTCTTGCTTTATAAGCCATTATAATAACCTCCTTCTAGTTTATTACTTTTTCTTATTTGCGATTGTTACAGCTTTACCTTTACGAGTACGAGCGTTTCTACTTGTTCTTTGGCCTCTTACTGGTAAACCTCTTCTATGACGTGTACCTCTGTAAGAACCAATTTCCATTTGAGTTTTGATGTTCATGCTTACTTCACGACGTAAGTCTCCTTCTGTTACGTATTTGTTAACTTCGTCACGAATAGCAGTTAATTCATCGTTTGTTAAATCTCCAGCTTTTGTATTTTTATTTATTTTAGCATCGTTTAAAATTTGATTTGATAAACTTCTTCCGATACCATGAATATAAGTTAAAGCAATTTCGATTCTTTTATTGTTTGGTACATCTACACCTTTTATACGTGCCATTAAAACACCTCCTATTAACCTTGTCTTTGTTTATGTTTTGGATTTTGACATATTACAAATATTTTGCCATGTCTTTTAATTATTTTACATTTATCACATATTTTTTTAACTGATGGTCTTACTTTCATATATATACCTCCTATTACTTTCTATAGGTTATACGCCCGCGTGTTAAGTCATATGGTGATAATTCTACTGTTACTTTGTCACCTTGTAAAATACGAATGTGATGTAAGCGCATTTTACCAGAAACGCGAGCTTTAATAACATGTTTGTTTTCAAGGGTTACTAGAAACTCTCCACCTGGAAGAACTTCATTTACTAATCCTTCTACTTCGATAACATCATCTTTTGGCTTTCTTTCAACGGGTGCTTTCTTTTTACCTCCTTGTGGCTTAGCCATATTATCACCTCCTGGTTAATATTTCATATCCATCTTTTGTGATTAAAACTGTGTGTTCAAAGTGGGCGGATGGTTTATCATCCCCTGTCACTATTGTCCAGTCATCATCTAAGATAAATATTTCTCTTGTCCCTAAATTAAGCATTGGTTCTACAGCTATGACCATTCCTTCTTTTAGAATTGGTCCAGTACCTTTTTCTCCATAGTTTGGAACATCAGGTTCTTCGTGGACGTTAGTTCCGACACCGTGTCCAACTAGTTCTCTTACAACGCTTAAATTATGAGCTTTGGCATATTTACTAACTGCATGACCGATATCGCCTACATGAATATGATCTTTTATTACTGAAAGTCCTTCAAATAGTGATTTTTCTGTATGCTCTAGTAAATATTCTTTTTCTTTTGATATTTTTCCTACTGGATATGTCCAAGCGGAATCACCGTGATATCCTTTGTAACAAGCTCCAATATCGATGGAAATAATATCGCCTTCTTTTAATTTACGGTTTCCTGGAATTCCATGAACAACTTCTTCATTTATTGAAGCACAGATTGTTCCTGGAAATCCATCGTAACCTTTAAAGGAAGGGGTTGCGCCTCTACTTCTTATATAGTCTTCGGCTAATTTATCTAGTTCTTTTGTCGTAATACCTGGTTTAATAAATGGTTTTAAGTAGTTATGTGTGCTTCCAGTTATTTCGCCAGCTACTCTTAAAAGTTCTATTTCTCTTGGAGATTTAATGCTTATCATAAGCGCCTCCTATTATTTTTTTAATACTTTCAAATGTATCTTCAGGAGTTAATCCACTATTTACGTAGTGAATGTTTCCTTTTTCTTCATAATATTTAATTAATGGTTTAGTAACTTTTTCATAGTTTTCAAAACGTTTATTAAAGGTTTCTTCGTTATCGTCATGTCTTTTTACAAGCTTAGAACCACAATTATCGCAGATTCCTTTTTGTTTTGGACTTATGGTTTCAATTAGTTCATTGAATACTGAACCACAATTTGGGCATGTTCTTCTTCCTACCATTCTTTTGATAGCTTCTTCTTTTTCTATATTGATAAAGATGACTATACCCATGTTTTTATTTAGTTTTTTTAGTAAATTTTCATACATTTCGGCTTGTTTTAGATTTCTTGGATAGCCATCTAAAACATAACCATTCTCACAATCGGTTTGTTTTAATCTTTTTTTTAGTAGGTTGGTGATTAGTTCATCACTAACAAACTTTCCAGATTTTAATTCGTTAAGAATATTTTCATCTTTGATATTTCTTAATAAATCACCTGTAGATATGTGAGGTATTTGATATTCTTTACTTATTTTTTTTGCTTGTGAGCCCTTACCGGCTGCCGGTGGGGCGATTAGCACAATATTCATTATCTTCTGCCTCTTCTTGATTTATAACTACGGCTGATTAATTGACTTTCTAACTGTTTATAAGCTTCTAAGATAACACTTACAACGATCATTAATCCTGTACCACCTAGTGATACACTTGTTGGAAGTGTTGAAATTGCTCCAAAGATATATGGAAGCGCAGCTATGGCAGCTAAGAAAAGTGAACCAACAACAGTTATTCTGATTAAAACTTTACTAACGTATTTTTCAGTTTCTTCTCCTGGTCTTACTCCTGGAATATATCCACCATTTTTTTGTAAGTTTTCTGATAATTCTTTTGGTTTAATTGTGATAAACGTATAGAAATATGAGAATAAAATGATGAATAAAATGAATAAGATAAATCCAGTAACTGAAGATAGGCTTAACCATTTATTTACGAATGCCATCCATGCATCATTCTTTGAGAATTGAGCGATTAGGGCTGGCACTGATATTAAGGCAGATGCGAAGATTACTGGAATTACTCCGGCTGAATTTAGTTTGAATGGCATGTATGTAGCACCATTTTTACTACTTGTACTTTTATTGGCATATTGTACTGGAACTCGTCTTTCGGCAAGTTGAACGTATAATATACCAAGGATAATTGCAACATATACTAGAACAAATAAGATGAATTTTACAATTCCTAAGAATGCGGTTTGGGTTGTGGCCATATCAACGAACGTTCCCCATGCTTGTGTGAACATATAAGGGGTACTAGCTAGGATACCAGCCATGATTATCATTGATATTCCGTTTCCTAAACCTTTGGTTGTAATTCTGTCACCAATCCATAATAGGAATGCGGTTCCAGCTGTTAATACTAGTGATACTTCTAGGTAATCTAGAACTTCTCCTCCTGGCATAAATGCGAATGAGAACATGTATCCTTGTACAAAGGCAAGAATGATACCTAAAATTCTAGTAATTTGATTTATTTTATTTCTTCCAGTCTGACCTTGTTTTGAAAGTTCAGTAAAATATGGAACGATGTCCATTTGTAATAGTTGCATAACGATTGATGCGGTGATGTATGGCATAACTCCTAATGCGAAGATTGAGAAGTTTTGCATTGCTCCTCCACCCATCATATCAAGTAGTTTTAAAAATCCAACGTTTAAATTTTCGTTATCTACGCCTGGAACAACGATTGCTGTTCCTAATTTAAAGATGAATAAGCATAGTAAGGTAAATCCTATTTTTTTTCTTAAGTCCTTATTGGCTGGGCTGAAGATTTGTTTAATAACCTTAAACAATTAGATCACCTCTGCTTTTCCACCTAATTTTTCTATTTGTTCTTTGGCTGTTTTAGAAAATTTATTAGCTTTAACAGTTAATTTCTTTTCTAATTTACCATCACCTAAGATTTTAACTCCATCTAATGTGTTTTTTACTAATCCCATGTCTTGTAAGATTTCTGGAGATACTTCTGCTCCATTTTCAAATTTATTTAAATCATCTAAGTTAATAACAGCATATACTTTTTTAAATCTAGCGTTTGAGAAACCTCTTTTTGGTAATCTTCTGAATAATGGTGTTTGACCACCTTCGAATCCTACTCTAACTCCTCCACCAGATCTTGAGTTTTGTCCGTTTTCTCCGCGTCCAGCTGTTTTTCCTGTTCCGCTTCCTGGTCCACGTCCAACTCTTTTTCTTGCTTTAGTAGCATATGGATTTGGTTTTACTGTGTGTAATTTCATTATAAAATCTCCTCCACTTTCTTACCTCTAAGTTTTGCAACTTGTTCAATTGTTTTTTGTTTTTTAAGTGCATCTAATGTTGCATATGCCATATTTACTTTGGTATTTGAACCTAATGATTTAGATAAAATATCTTTAACTCCGGCAAGTTCTAGGACAGCTCTAACTGGTCCTCCTGCTTTTACTCCGGTACCTTTTGAAGCTGGTTTAAGCATAACTTTACTAGCTCCTCTAACACCGATAGCTTCATGTGGGATTGTATGTTCATCTACTATTGCTACTTTAGTTATATTTTTTGTTGCAGCAGCGACAGCTTTTTTGATTGCATCTGGTACTTCAGCAGCTTTTCCTGAACCGATTCCAACTTTACCTTTTCTGTCTCCAACAACTACAGTAGCAGCGAAACGTAATTGACGACCACCTTTTGTTACTTTTGTAACACGTCCAATATTAATAACTTCTTCGTCGTATAATTTTGGTCTTGGGGCTCTTTTTCTAGTTTCCACTATTTTCCCTCCTTTAGAATTTTAATCCGTTTTCGCGTGCAGCATCTGCTAATGCTTTTACACGACCGTGATATAAGTATCCGCCTCTATCGAATACTACATTTGTTATTTTTGCTTGTTTTGCTCTTTTAGCAAGTAATTCTCCAACTTTGGCAGCTGCTTCTTTATTTCCACCATTTTCTAGTTTCAATTCTTTATCGATTGAAGAAGCACTTACTAATGTTTTACCTTCACTATCATCAATGATTTGAGCGAAGATATTGCTGTTAGATCTAAACACGTTTAATCTTGGAGTCTCAGCTGTTCCTGATACTTTAGCTCTAACTCTTTCGTGTCTAGCTTCACGAACTTTATTACGATTTACTTTTTTTATCATAATATCTTCTCCTTTTCTTTAATATAATTAAGCAGCTTTCTTACCAACTTTACGGATAATGTGTTCATCTTTATAACGAATACCTTTTCCTTTGTATGGTTCTGGTTTTCTTATTTTTCTTACATTTGCAGCAAATTCACCAACTAATTGTTTGTCAATTCCTTTTACTGTAAGTTCAGTATTACTTGGACTTTCTAAAGTAATTCCTGCTGGAATGCTTACTACAACTGGATGTGAGTAACCAGCTTTAACTACTAATTCGTTTCCTTTAAGTTCGAAACGGTATCCAACTCCTACTGATTCTAATTTCTTTTCAAAACCTTCTGTTACACCAATAATCATATTATTAATATTAGCATTAGCTGTTCCGTGGAAATTTTTGTATTCATCGCTTTTTCTTTCGATTTTTACTTCATTTCCTTCTACATTTACAGTAATATTTTTGTTGATTTCAGTAGAAAGTTCTCCTTTTGGACCTTTAACTGTAACAATATTACCATCAGTAGTAACTGTAACATTTTCAGGTAATGAAAGTATTCTGTTTCCGACTCTACTCATTTTACTTTCCTCACTTTCTACCAAACGTAAGCTAGTACTTCTCCACCTAGTCCTTTTGATTTAGCTTCTTTACCAGTCATTACACCTTGTGATGTTGACATGATAGCAATTCCTAAACCGTTTAATACTTGTGGTACTTCGTCAGCTTTTGCATAAACTCTTAATCCTGGTTTAGATATTCTTTTAAGACCAGTGATTACACGTTCTTTTTTATCTGCATATTTAAGATTTAGAACGATTGTATTTTGAACTTTTCCATCAATGATTTTGTAATCACTAATGTATCCTTCTTCTTTTAATATTTTTGCGATATCTTCTTTTATTTTTGAAGCGGGTACTTCGACCTCTGTGTATCGCATTTGATTTGCGTTACGTATTCTTGTAAGCATATCAGCGATTGGATCTGTTACCATTCATATCCTCCCTTCACTTTTCAGATTACCAGCTTTTCACAAGTTTCCTACCAACTTGATTTAGTTACTCCTGGAATCTGTCCTTTATAAGCTAATTCTCTAAAGCAAATACGGCAAATACCATATTTTTTAAGTACTGAATGTGGTCTTCCACAAATATTACAACGAGTGTAAGCACGTACTTTATATTTTGGCTTTCTATTAGCTTTTACAATCATACTTTTTCTAGCCATAATTTCCTCCTAATTTGTTATTTTTTAAATGGCATACCGAAACCTTTTAGTAAATCTAATGCTTCTTCATTAGTATTAGCTGTTGTAACGAATACGATGTCCATTCCACGTACTTTAACAACATTATCATATTCTATTTCTGAGAAAATTAGTTGTTCTGTAAGTCCTAAAGTATAGTTTCCTCTTCCATCAAATGATTTTGGATTAATACCTCTAAAGTCTCTTACACGAGGTAATGTAATACTAATTAATTTGTCTAAAAAGTTATACATGTTTTCGCCTCTTAAAGTTACTTTACATCCGATTGGATGACCTTCACGAACTTTAAATCCTGCGATTGCTTTTTTAGCTTTTGTTACTACAGGTTTTTGTCCAGTAATTGCCTCTAAGTCAGCTACTGCTGCATCTAATAATTTAGAATTGCTAGTGGCATCACCAACACCCATGTTTACAACTATTTTATCTAATTTAGGTAATTCCATTACGCTTTTATAACCATATTTTTCTCTTAAACTAGGTACGATTTCTTTACTATATTTTTCTTGTAGGCGGTTCATATATACCCTCCTTTCAGGTTTAGTCAAGTTTTTCATCTGATTTTCTTGATACTCTTATTTTTTTACCATCTTTTGTAGTAGTATGTCCGATTCTAGTTGCTTTTTTTGTTTTTGGATCAATTATCATAACGTTTGACACATGAATTGGTCTTTCGATTTCGATAATTTGTCCAGCTTCTCCACCGTTTGGTTTAATATGCTTATGGGCGATATTAACACCTTCAACGATGACTTTATCATCGGCTTTAAGGGTTTTGATTATTTTGCCTTCTTTGCCTTTGTCTTTACCAGCAATGACAACTACTTTATCTCCTTGTTTTAATTTCATATTATTCCTCCAAACGATTATAGTACTTCTTTAGCAAGTGATACTATTTTCATAAAATCTTTGTCACGAAGTTCTCTTGCGACTGGTCCGAATACACGAGTTCCAACTGGTGATTTATCGTCTTTGATGATGATGCAAGCATTGTCATCAAATCTGATATATGACCCATCTTCTCTTCTTAGACCTTGTTTTGTTCTAACGATAACTGCTTTTACAACTTTACCTTTGCCAACAGTTCCGTTAGGTGTTGCTTTTTTAACTGTTCCAACAACGATATCTCCGATGTTTCCAGTTTTTACTTTGCTTCCACCCATTACTCCTATTACTAATAGTTCACGAGCACCTGAGTTGTCAGCAACTTTTAAACGAGTTTCTGATTGAACCATTTAACTTTTCCTCCTTTTACTATTAGTTATAAGATAACTGCTTTTTCTATAATTTCTACTAAACGGAAGTGTTTAGTTTTTGATAGTGGTCTTGTTTCCACGATTTTTACAGTATCCCCAACTGCTGCTTCATTTTTTTCATCGTGTGCAGCATATTTTTTAGAATATTTTGCTCTTTTTCCGTAAAGTTTGTCTTTTCTGTAAGTTTCTACTAATACAGTAATAGTTTTATCGTTACCAGCACTGGTAACTTTACCGATTAATTCTTGTTTTCTTGTTTCCATAATATCCTCCTAGTCTTGTAACTCACGTTCACGTAAGATTGTTTTCATACGTGCGACAGCCTTTCTAAGCTCACTTATTCTAGCTGGTTTTTCAAGACTACCAGTAGCTTGGCTGAAACGTAAATTGAATAATTCTTCTTTGCACTGCGCGATTTTTGCTTTTAGTTCTTCATCGCTTAATTCTCTAAGTTCTTTACTTTTCATTTACCTCACCACTTTCTCTTTTAACAAACTTACATTTAATTGGTAGTTTGTGCATAGCTAGTCTTAATGCTTCTCTAGCTACTTCTTCACTAACTCCAGCTACTTCGAACATAACTTTACCTTTTTTAACAACTGCAACCCATGCTTCTGGAGCACCTTTACCTTTACCTTGACGAGTTTCAAGTGGTTTTTTAGTTAATGATAAGTGTGGGAAAATATTGATCCATACTTTTCCTCCACGTTTCATATAACGTGTCATAGCTACACGGGCAGCTTCGATTTGTCTTTGTGTGATCCAAGCACCTTCTAATGCTTGTAATCCATATTCACCAAAATTAACTTTGGTATTTCCTCTGGCTACGCCATCATATCTTAGACGATGTGGACGACGATATTTAGTTCTCTTTGGAATGACTGCCATTGTTCATACCTCCCTTATTTTTCTTTTCAGGAAGGATTTCTCCTTTATAAATCCATACTTTTACACCGATTTTACCATAAGTTGTATCAGCTTCTTTATGAGAGTAGTCTACATCTGCTCTTAAAGTATGAAGCGGAATTGTACCTTCTGTATATCCTTCACTTCTGGCAATTTCTACACCATTTAAACGTCCAGATACTAAAGTTTTAACTCCTTTTGCTCCTGATTTCATTACATTTCTAATTGCTTTCTTTTGAGCAACTCTAAATGATACACGATTTTCGATTTGATGAGCAATATTCTCAGCAACTAATGCTGCTACCATGTTAGGGTTTTTAATTTCTTTAATTGAAATGTGAATGTCTTCTTTAACTTTTTTAGACAATTCTTTTCTAAGTTTTTCTATTTCATCGCCACCGTGACCGATTACTACACCAGGTTTAGCTGTGTTGATAATAACTTCAGTCTTATCAGCGGTTCTTTCAATAAGAATACTTGCAACTGCTGCGTCTTTTAATTTTTTCTCTAAAAATTTACGGATTTGGTAATCACTATTTAGGTTTTTAGCGAAGTCTTTTCCTTCGGCATACCAGTTTGATTCCCAGCCTTTGTTGATTCCGATTCTAAGTCCGACTGGACTAACTTTTTGACCCATCAGCCATCCTCCTTTGCTTAATTTTTCTCACTTACAACTACTGTAATGTGACTTGTTCTTTTTAAGATAGGGTCTGGTCTACCTTTAGCTCCAGCTCTACCTCTTTTCATAGTTTTACCTTCGTTTATATATGCTTCACTTACGTATAGGTTTTCTTTGTTTAATTCTAAATTGTTTTCAGCGTTTGCAGTTGCTGAAGTTAAAACCTTACGGATTATTCTTGAAGCTTTTGTGTTAAGGTTTGCTAATATTATGTCAGCTTCCGCTACATCTTTACCACGAATTAAATCGATAGTTAGACGAGCTTTTCTTGGTGCGATTCTTACACCTTTAGCGATTGCTCTAGCTTCCATTTATATCATCCTTTCTGGTTTATTTTACTTTTTCTTTTTGTCGTCACCGTGTCCACCAAATTTACGTGTTGCGGCAAATTCTCCTAATTTATGTCCAACCATATCTTCTGTTACATAAACCGGAATGAAATCTTTACCATTATGAACAGCAAATGTGTGTCCAATAAATTCAGGAAAAATTGTAGAACGGCGAGACCAAGTTTTGATAACTTCTTTTTTACCAGATTCGTTTAATTCTTGTACCTTTTTTAATAGTCTATCAAAGACATAAGGACCTTTTTTTAAACTTCTAGCCATCTTTAATCAATCCTTTCTTATTTTTTACGACGACGAACAATTAATTTGTCTGAAGCCTTTTTCTTGTTACGAGTTTTGTAACCAAGTGCTGGTTTACCCCATGGAGTCATAGGACCTTTACGTCCGATAGGCGCACGTCCTTCACCACCACCGTGTGGGTGATCGTTAGGGTTCATAACTGATCCACGAACTGTAGGTCTAATACCCATATGTCTTTTTCTACCAGCTTTACCAATGTTAACTAATGAATAGTCAGCATTTCCTACTTCACCGATTGTAGCACGGCACACACTTAGAACTTTTCTAACTTCTCCACTCGCTAAACGAAGTAAAGTATATTTGTCTTCACGTCCTAAGATTTGTACGCTAGCTCCGGCACTTCTTGCCATTTGGCCACCTTTTCCAGGTTTTAATTCGATATTGTGAACTAAAGTTCCTTCTGGAATATCTTTTAATGGTAAGCAGTTACCAACTTTGATATCTGCGTTTTCTCCACTTTCGATTTTCATTCCTACTTTTAAGTCTTTTGGAGCGATAATGTATCTTTTTTCTCCATCAGCATAATTTATTAAAGCAATGTTAGCACTTCTATTTGGGTCGTATTCGATTGAAGCTACTGTTCCAACAACGCCATCTTTATCTCTTTTGAAATCGATGATACGATATTTTCTTTTAACTCCACCACCATGGTGTCTTACTGTGATTTTACCTTGGTTATTACGACCACCTGATTTTTTTAATGTTACAACTAATGATTTTTCTGGAGTAGATTTTGTAATTTCTTCGTTTTGAAGAGTTGTCATACCACGTCTACCATTAGTCGTTGGTTTATATGTTTTGATCGCCATATATATCCTCCCTTAAGTCTAGTTAAGTTCGATTGAACTTCCTTCTTTTAATTTAACAATTGCTTTTTTAACTTTATTTGTTTTACCAGCGTAACGACCTACTCTTTTTTTCTTTGGTTTTACGTTGATTGTATTAACACTATCTACTTTTACGTCGAAGATTGCTTCAACAGCTTGTTTGATTTGAGTTTTGTTTGCTCTTGGATCAACACTTAGTACGATAGTATTTTCTTTTGCTAAATCAGAAGATTTTTCTGTAATGATTGGAGCTTTTATAACGTCTCTATGTTCCATTATGCAAGCACCTCCTCTATAGCTTTAACCGCATCTTCAGTTATTACTAAACAATCTGAAGCGATTACGTCTAATGTACTAATTTCGTCCGCTTTTAATAATACTACGTTAGGTATATTACGTGAACTTAAAATTACATTATCAGTAAGTTCGTTTACAACGATTAAAATATTTTTATTTGCTTTGATAGCTTCTAAAATTGTAAGCATATCTTTTGTTTTATTTGTGTCGATATTCAAATTATCTAATACAATTATTTCTTTGTCTTGGGCTTTATAAGATAAAGCTGATTTAAGAGCTAATACTCTTTCTTTTCTATTTTGTTTTTTGTTATATGTTCTTGGTTTTGGGCCGAATACGATTCCTCCACCTGGCCATTGTGGTGATCTTGTACTACCTTGTCTTGCGTGTCCTGTTCCTTTTTGTCTCCAAGGTTTTCTTCCTCCACCACTAACTTCACTACGTGTTTTTGTACTATGTGTACCTTGTCTTTGAGAATTTCTAGCTAATGTTATAGCATCATATAAAACTGCGTCGTTTGGAGTGATTCCCCATACGTTTTCGTTTAAAGTGATGTCCCCTACTTTTTCACCTTTAATATTTAATACAGAATTCTTTTTCATGTTTTAACCTCCTACTTTTCTTCCTCAGTAGTTTCAACACTTACTTCTGCGTTTTCTTCAGGTGCAGTTGTTTCTTCGATTACTTCTTCAGTTACAGTTTCTTCTACAACTTCTGTAGTTTCTACTGGAGCTTCTTCAGTAACATATGAAACTAATTCAGGTCTTTCGTTAACTTTGTTAGGTTTTTTAACAGCACTCTTAATGATTACTAATCCTTTTTTAGGTCCTGGAATATTTCCTTTTACTAAAATAACATTATTTTCTACGTCAACTGCAACTACTTCTAAGTTTTGAATCGTTACAGTCAATGTTCCCATATGACCTGGTAACTTTTTACCTTTGAATACACGCATTGGTCTCATTGTTCCCATTGAACCTGGTCTTCTGTGATAGTGTGAACCATGTCCCATAGGTCCTCTGTGTTGATTATGTCTTTTAATAACACCTTGGAACCCTTTACCTTTTGTAGTTCCAGTTACGTCGATTACTTCTCCTCTAGTAAAGATATCTGCAGCGATTTCTTGTCCTAAAGTATATTCTTCAACGTTAACACCTCTAATTTCTTTAAAGAAGCGCTTAGGTGTAGTGTTTGCTTTATTGGTATGTCCAATAGAAGCTTTTGTCGCTAACTTTTCTCTCTTGTCATCGAATCCAAGTTGGATAGCATCATAACCGTCAGTAGCTTTTGTTTTGATTTGTGTAACTACGTTTGGAGTTACTTCAACAACAGTTACTGGAGTTAATTTTCCATTTTGGTCGAATACTTCAGTCATTCCTATTTTACGACCTAAGATTCCTTTCATTTTTCATTCCTCCTATAATTTGATTTGAATATCAACGCCGCTTGGAATATCTAGATGTGATAATGCATCTACTGTTTCCTTACTTGGGTTATTGATATCAATAAGTCTTTTGTGTGTTCTCTTTTCGAATTGTTCACGTGAATCTTTGTATTTGTGAACAGCTCTTAAGATTGTAATTTTTTCAATTTCGGTTGGTAGTGGAATTGGTCCACTTACTTCTCCTCCAGTTCTTTTTACAGTCTCAATTATTTTTGCACAAGCAGCGTCTAAATTCTTGTGTTCAAATGATTTAAGTCTGATACGAACTTTAGTCTTAGACATATTGTATCCTCCTTTCGCCTATATCTCAGTATAGACTTGCTCCGTGTAAAAACCCGAGTTTGGGTTTATAGTTATTTACAACTTAACCCCGTGTCTCGGCAACCTCACACATCATCGCACGCCACACATTCAAAATTATACATGAAAAATATATGAAAATCAACGTTTTTTTAGAACTTTTTTCATTTTTTTGACATTTTTTTATGTAAAGAAAAACTACTAAGTTTATTTTAGTAGTTATGCTTTTTTTAAATAATAATTATAAATATATCCTATTTGACCATTATATTCTACTTTAGACCAATCGTTATCGGTTATGCCCAATCTTTTTAGTTTTGTTTTTGGCGGGAGTGATTCTGTTAAAGTATTATCTAATTCAAATGTAGGCGCCTTTCTAAAGTTGGCGAATGTTGTGGTTGCTACATAATCATTTGTTTTGGTAATTTTGGTATCTTTAATTATTTTTTCGTTTGGGTCATTAGTGTCGACTATTCTTTTTATGAATTTAAAATTAGCATAGTTTAAATCGACATTTCCTTTTATTCCATTTATTTTACCTTTACTTGTATATTGTATCATATCGTATTCTAAATCTACGTTGTTATCGTACTGTGCAAGCCATATTTTATATTTTTCTTTTACTTTTTTACTCCATATATGTTTGAATGGAAGGTTACAACTATAAATCATTGGGGTATAGTTGTTTTCTTCTATGTATTCTAAGAAGGCTTCAGCGTTTTTTGATAATTTTGTATTGTTAACACCTTTTAATCTATACTTATCAAAATCTTCTAAGTCAAAAGCGACAGGATAACTGATATATTCTTTGTATGGATTAATTTTATTTACAACCCATTTTGCTTCTTCTTTGGCTTCTTTTTCGTTTTTGGATGATGAATAGAAATAAATTCCTATTTGTATATCATTATCTATAGCGCCTTTTATATTTTTTTCAAAGGAATCGTCTATATAAATTTTACCATCTTCATAGCCTCGGAATCCAACTCTTATCATTGCGAATTCTACACCGCTTTGTTTTACTTTAGCCCAATCGATGTTACCCTGATATTTTGATACGTCGATACCGAATGTTTTTTCTTCTATATAATCATATACTATTTCTTGATTTGAATTTAAGGTTTTTAGCGGTGTTTGTGTGGTTGTATTAGTGTCTAAGTTTTTTAAAACTGGCATGCTTAAAACTAATGTCATACATATTATAGAGATAAATGTTAAACTAATTTTTAATAATTTTCCCTTCATACTAACACCCTTCTATATTAACTATAAAGGTGTTTTTGTTAAAAGGCAATTAAAAAAAGGATTTTTTTGGTTTATAATAGTCTAAAAGTGTAAAATGGAAATTTAGTGATGGTGTTTATTTAGCTTATAGATTGTTTTATTTGCCTTTGATTTTGTAATGATGTATAATGAAAAAGGTGATTATATGAAAATATGTGTATTAGGTGCGGGTGCTTATGGATCTGCGTTATCTATAATTTTAAGTGAAAATGGTAATGATGTTACTATGTGGACTAGATTTGAGGAGGAGGCTAATAGAATTAACTCTGATCATACTTGTCCTAAACTACCCGGTGTAACTTTACCTTCAGATATTTATGCGACTTCTAGTTTGAAAGAGGCTACTGATGGAGCAGCGTTTATTTTAATTGCGATTCCTACGGCTTTTGTTAGCGAAACTTTAAAAGATGCGAAGGAATATATTAAGGATAAACCGATTGTAATTGCTTCTAAGGGTATTGAACAGGACAGCTGTTTATTTGTTTCTGATATTGTGGAAAAGATTTTAGATACTGATAATGTGGCGGCTTTTTCTGGGCCTTCATTTGCGATTGATGTAGCGAATAAGGTTCCTGTTGGTTTAACTTTAGCCTGTAAACACAGAGAAACTATTGATTTAGTTACGGAAGCTTTTTGTAATAATCATTTTAAATTACGCGTGTGCAGCGATATTATTGGTACAGAAATATGCGGAGCGATTAAAAATGTTATTGCGATTGCAGCTGGTATTTTAGATGGTATGGGTATGCCTGAAAGTACTTCGGCTATGTTTATTACGGAATCGGTTCACGATATTAAGGCTTTGATTAAGGGTCTGGGTGGTAATGGTGACACGATTTTATCCTTTGCGGGGTTTGGTGATTTATTATTAACTGCTACTAGTCCTAAAAGCCGTAACTATTCGTTTGGTCATTTAATTGGTAGTGGAGCTTCTAAGTCAGAGATTGATGAATATATTGCTAGTACGACTATTGAGGGATTATATACTTTAAAATCTGTTCACCAATTAATGGAAACTTATAATGTTGATATGCCTATTGTTAATTTGATTGAGGGTATTATATATGGTGATAAAAAGCCTGAGGATTTAGTTAGTTTCTTAATTGAAAAGCCTTAGGCTTTTTTCTTTTGAAAAAAACACCGATTATAATCGATGTTTATTTTGTTAGTGTTTTTTGTTTTGGCTCTTCTTCTAGAAAGGCGATATCAAATCCGCTGATTTCCTTTAATGTTTGGCTTAAAGCGATTAGAGCTTCTTTTTCTTCTTCTGGTGATATGTTATCTATAAATCTGATATTTATTGTGATATCGTTTCCATATTTTGCAATAATCTTTGCAATCGCGCCGATTTCATATGGTTCGATATCTACTAAAACTATTTCTTCGGCTTCTTGTTTTATAGCTTCTTCAAGGATTTCTTGTAATGCTTCATAAATATTTTCTAACTCATCTTGTTGTAATAATTGAAGTAAGAGGGCTCTTTGTTCTAATCTGTTTTTTGTTTCGATATCTGGTCCACTGACTTCTTCAATTGTAACTATTCCATTTTCATCAACAAATTGTATTATATTGGTTTTATTGTCTTCGTCTTTATAGGTCATGATTCCTACTTTTTCTTTTTCAATACCAGCATTTATGCTTAATATATTAGATAAAGTTGGTTCACATTCTAATATTTCTTGCTCTTCTTTATTTAATGGAACGATAAAACCTTCATTTCTAAATTTTTCTGAATTTTTAGAAATAATATTTTGGATTAGAAATGGAAGTCCTAAATTAATTATAGGGATAAAAAATAAGGCTTTTTGAAAATTGAGAGTATTTTCGTCGGTCGGCCTAGAATTCATTTTATCTAAATTGAATTTATAACCTTGTTGGGCGAGAGTTTTTACAAAGCCTAAGACTGAAATTGTGGTTAATGTAAGACTTCCAATGATTGTGGCTAGCCATGACCAAAGTAATGGTGCGAGTTCCATAGATATTCCTCCTTTAAATGTTTAATATATTATCATATTTGTATTAAAAAAACAAGGAATTAGTCTTCCTTGTCTTCTTTATTTAATAGTTCGATAAGCTCTTCTTTGCTTTTGTCTTCAATGTCGATTTCTTGTTCTTTGGCCATTTCTTGTAATTCTTCTAGAGTTAGGTCTTCTAAACTAGCTTCTTCAATTACTTCTACTGGCATTGTTCCATGTTCTACTAAATGATCGATTTGTTCTTTGGTGATTGTTTCATATTCTAATAGTGTATTAGCGATTAAGTCTAGTAAATCCATGTTTTCTTTGATTATTTTTTTAGTTACTTCGTATTGTTTTTCAATTATTTTTCTAACTTCGGCATCGATTTCATCAGCTACTTTTGTTGAGAAGTTTTGTTGTTTATTATAATCTCTACCTAAGAAAACACTTGAACTTTGGTGTTCGAATTGAACTGGTCCTAAATCACTCATTCCGTATTCTGTAACCATTGCTCTGGCAATTTTGGTTGCTTGCCTAAAATCGTTTGAAGCACCTGTTGTTATTTCACCGAATACTATTTCTTCAGCTACCCTACCAGCTAATAATCCGCTGATTGTTTGTAATAGTTCGTTTTTAGTTGATAGATATGTTTCTTCTTTTGGAAGCATTAAGTTATATCCACCAGCTGAACCTCTTGGAATTATTGTTATTTTTTGAACGTCATTTGCGCCTTCTAGTTTTAATCCAACTACGGCATGACCTGCTTCGTGGTAAGCTACTGTTTTCTTTTCTTTATCGGTATATTTTTTAGATTTTTTGGCTGGACCCATAAGTACTCTATCGTGGGCTTCATCTATTTCAGCCATTGTTATTTGATCTTTACCTCTTCTTACGGCTAGTAATGCGGCTTCATTAAGTAAGTTTTCTAGATCGGCACCACTAAATCCTACTGTTCTTTTAGCAATGTTTTTCATTGTAACGTTTTTAGCAAAAGTTTTTCCTTTAGCGTGAACGTTTAAGATTTCTTCTCTTCCTTTTACGTCTGGAACGTTAACTGTTACTTGTCTATCAAATCTTCCTGGTCTTAATAAGGCTGGATCTAATACATCTGGTCTGTTGGTTGCGGCGATGATAATTATTCCTTCATTAGCACCAAAACCATCCATTTCAGTTAATAATTGGTTTAATGTTTGTTCTCTTTCGTCATGACCTCCGCCTAGTCCAGCTCCTCTTTGTCTTCCAACTGCATCGATTTCGTCGATGAAGATTAGACATGGGGCTGATTGTTTTGCTTGTTTGAACATGTCTCTTACTCTTGATGCTCCTACTCCGACAAATAGTTCTACAAATTCTGAACCACTTATGAAGTAGAATGGAACATTAGCTTCTCCAGCTACGGCTTTGGCAAGTAATGTTTTACCGGTTCCTGGAGGGCCTACTAGTAAAACTCCTTTTGGAATTCTAGCACCCATTTTTTGGAATTTTTTAGGATTTTTTAAGAAGTCTATAAGTTCTGAAACTTCTTCTTTTTCTTCGGTTAATCCGGCGACATCTTTGAATGTTACTTTTGAATCTCCGCCACTTAATCTGGCTTTTGATTTTCCGAAATCCATTGATTTATTATTACCACCCATTTGTCTAGTGATAAACCAGAAGCCTAGACCTACTAGTAATACCATTGGTAAAACTTGAATTATGAATAATAATAGTGTACTTGATTCTGGATCTGTAGATGTTGTCATTTTGAAGCCGGCTTCGTCTTCGGCTTCTAATAGTTTAACCATGGTTTCGTTAGTAAGTGGCATTGTTAATACGAATGATTCATTACTTTTGTAATCTTTTAATTTACCAGTAATGGTATAAACGCTACCTCTACTTCTTGGTGTAACGGTTATTTCTTTGATTTCTTTTTTATCTACTTGTTTTGTGAAGTCTCCGTAAGTAAATTCGTGAACTTCTTTATTTAATGAACCTACTACCATCATTATTCCTACTAAGAATATTGCAAGAAATAAATATGGTAGAAGTCCTCTTTTTATTGTCTTTTTATTCATGTCAAAACTCCCTTTCTTTAATGATACCTAATTATTATATCATAGTTTTCATCTTTTTGTTTATCAAATTTTGATTTTTTAAGGCCTGGTATCCAAAGGATGTTTTCGTTTGAATCTACAAGGATTGGCCAGTTGTCTCTTTCTTCTTTCGTAATTTTTTCATCAATGAAAATATCTTTTAGTTTTTTGTGGCCATTTAACCCTTTTATTTCTATTTTATCGCCATCTAGTCTTGTTCTTATATATAAGGGTAAAGTTATGTCTTTTTTTAGTAGTCTTATTGTGTTGTTGCTGGTATCTTCGGTGTTGTCGATTATTTCTACTATTTTATTATTTGGTAAGGTTAAATAGTCTATTAATTCTATTTGATAAGTACTTTTTGGTTTTTCTTCTGTAATGTTGAATGAGTTATATGTTTTGATTCCTTTTTTATGGTTTGGAAGTGAGACTTCTTGATTTGGTTTATTTGATGTTAGGACTTTATGGATTAACTGTCTATGTTTATCGGTTATTTGCGAAAGATCATTTTTATATTCTTGTTCTAGTAGTTTATTTATTATTTTTATTTGAATTAAATTTTCTAATTTTTGGAATTTTTCGATATCTAATGTTTTATCTTTGATAATTTGGTTATAGGCTTTTTGAACGTCTTTATTTATATATTCATCATACATTTCTAATGTTTTACTAAATTTGTAGAATTTTTTATGGACATTTTTATCTTCTTCTTTTAGTTTTGGCAAAATGTATTTTCTAAATCTATTTCTTGTATAATCGTCTTTGGCGTTAGAGTTATCGATACTATATGGAATATTATTTTCTTTAGTATATTTTAATACTTGATCTTTTGTATATGGGATGAGTGGTCTTAAAATGGTGTATGTTTTATTTTGAATTTTTTCACTGAAGCCAGCGTAACTTTTTAGATTGGCTCCTCTAACTATTCGCATTAAAATTGTTTCCATTAAATCATCACCATGATGAGCGGTTAAAAGGTGTTTCGCTTTACATTTATTTACAGTTTTATCAAAAAATTGATATCTTTTGATTCTGGCGTCTTGGTGGAAATTGGTTTGATTATAATTATCGATGGTCATATATTCGAAAAATATACCATTTTCCTTACAATAATCTTCTACCATGATTGCTTCATCGTCACTTTCGGGTCTAATTTTGTGATTTACGTGGGCACAGACGATTTTGAGGTTTAATTCATCTTTTAAATCGTTGGTTATTTTTAAAAGGGCCATTGAATCTGGTCCACCTGAACATGCGACTACTACAGTTTCATCTTTTAAATTTTCTTTTAGTATTTGTTTTGCGTTAATCATTGTTATCACCCCAGTTAATTGGTTTTATTCCTTTACTTACTAAAAAGTTATTTGTTTTTGAAAATGGTTTACTGCCAAAGAATCCTCTACTTGCAGATAATGGCGATGGATGGGGACTTTCTATAATATAATGGTTTTTATTTGTGATTAGTTCTTTTTTACTTCTTGCATATGCACCCCAGAAAATAAAGACGATTGGTTCTTCTCTTTGATTTAGTAATTTTATTAAATCGTCGGTAAATATTTCCCACCCTTTTCCTTTATGGGAAAGTGGTGTATCTTTTACAACTGTCATTATAGCGTTTAACAAAAATACTCCTTGCTTTGCCCAATCGGTTAAATCGTTGTTTGTTCTTGTTATTCCTAAATCATTATATAATTCTTTAAATATATTTTGTAATGAAGGTGGTCTTTTGACTCCTTTTTGAACTGAAAATGATAGTCCATGGGCTTCGTTTGGTCCATGATATGGATCTTGTCCTAAGATTACGACTTTTACTTGGTCATAGTCTGTATATCTTAAGGCGTTGAATATGTTTTTATATTCTGGATATATTGTTTTTTTATTATATTCATTTTTTACAAATATTCCTAAATCTTTAAAGTATGGTTTTTTCATTTCTTCTTTTAGTACTTCATCCCATTTTTTATTAATCACTATAATGCACCTCTTTTGATATATTCTAACATATTTTAATGGATATGAAACATTTTGTTTTAGAAAAAAGAGATATTATTTCTTCTTACCCCTTACTCTTGTATCGTAGTTCATTCTTTCTACATCTTCAAATTTATATTTTTGTTTTGTGTTTTGATCTATAAAAATTATATCAAACCCACAAGCATTGGCAATATTATTAGCGGTTTCTAATGTTATTGAACGATATCCGGATTCATAATGGGCTAAAGTGGAATCAGATATTTTTATTTTTTTAGCTAGTTCTTTTTGCTTTAAACCTTTGTTTATTCTCATAAATCTTATCATTTTACCAATCATACAATCACCTTGTAATCATTGTGTCAAAAAAATTAATTTTATTCTATTAATTGTCCGTAACGGACAGTTATGTGTTATAATAAATTTATGAGGATGTGATAATAAGATGAGAAGGCATAGAAAAACAAGAAGAGAAAGAAAAAAGCAAAGAAAGATAATTATTGCTTCAATGATAGGAATGTTGGGTTTAATGACTGCAGGTTATGCCGCATTTCAAACAAATCTAAATATAACAGCCAAAGGAAATATATTAAAAAAAGGTATAACACCAAATGATTTAAAAGAAAATATAGTCACATCAGGTCCAGGTCTATATAAAGATAATATAGAAGAAAATAAATACGTTTATAAAGGTGAAGATCCAAATAACTATATAAAGTTAGATAATGACCTATGGCGTATTATATCTATTGAACCAGATAATACACTTAAAATAATAAAAAAAGATGGTATAGGTAGCTTTGTATATGATCCAGGCTATTCAAACAGTATATCAGGCGTCACAAATGCAAATTCCATGGAAGGAACAAGATGGTCATCCGTTAGTACAGATTATTGTTACTACAATGGTTCAACTACCTCATATTCTGGTTGTAATGTATGGGGCAGTAAGACAACAATGTTAGATGCAAACGGAAATAGTATAACCAAAATGCCAAGAGAGGTTGGTGAATCAACTACCTATAATTTACCAGAAAAAGAAGCTTATTTAAATACCTATTTAAATACTACATATTATGCTAGTTTAAGTGAAAATACAAAAAGTAAAATAGTAAATCATAGTTTTAATGTCGGAATTTTAACCAATACCAGTAATCAAAAACTATTTACTGATATCTTGCGAGAAAAAGCCTATACATGGAAAGGTAAAGTAGGCTTGCCAACCGCCACTGATTATGTAAGAGCTAGTACCGATGCATCATGTACAAGCATTTATGCCGGATTTCCACGCCCATATCCATGTAAGAATACCAATTATATGTATACTTCATTATATGATTGGTGGACAATATCGCCGGGTATGGTCACGCGATCGGTTTCTATGTGGTTAGTGGGCAGTAATGGTTGCATAGGCACTAATTCTGCTAATACCACTCGCGGCGTGCATCCAGTTGTCTATCTTTCATCCGATATCCAGCTTGGTGGTTCTGGAAGTTCAAATGAACCATTTACTATAGGTTAATTGAAAAGTTTTAATACTTTTCTTTTTTATTGTGGTAATCTATTATTTCTGTTTTTAATTTTATCATTGTATATATATTTATTAAACCTAAAATAGCTACTAAAATATCTATCATTTCCCAAATGGTTGTTGGAGAGATTATTGTTCCTATTAATACGCTTAGTGGGGTTATAATTTTTAGAAATTTTATGTTTATTTTATTATTTAAGAATTTTAAACTTGATTCACAGTAATAGTAACCTGTTAGAATTGTTGTGAATGAAAATAATAGGATACATAAAACTAATAATATATTTCCTATATTTCCAAAATGATGATTGAAGGCGAGTGAGGTTAATTCTATGCCGTTGGGATTATTTATTGTGATGTTTTGATAATCAAATATTAATATCATGAAAGCGGTGGCGGTGCATATAAGGATGGTTGTTATGTAGACTCCTAATATTTGGATATATCCACTTTGTGAACCGTTTTGACTATTTGAGGCACTGGCGGCGATTCCACCTAACCCTATTCCTGATTCGTTTGAAAAGATGGCTCTTTGGACTCCTATTATGATTGTTAGTATGAATCCACTTAAAAATGGTTTTATTTTAAAGGCTTGTGTTATGATATTTGTTATTACTGAAGGAAATTTATCTATATGTGTGAATATTACAAAAAGGGCCATTGTTATATATAAAATGGTCATAAAGGGGATTAATTTATCTGTGACCCTTGATATTTTATTTATTCCGCCTTTTATTATTATGAAGGATATTATGGCTAGGGTTATTCCGATTATTAAATGATTTTCTGGGTTTATCATATCTACTGATTTTACTATGGTGTTTGACTGAATGGGAATGAAACCTATTAGATAAGAGATTATTACTAGAAGTGAGTAAAGAGCAGCTAGTGTTTTTTTATTTAGTCCTTTTTTTATATAATGTGAAGGTCCTCCTATATTGTTTTTTTGATCTTTATATTTTATAGCAAGGAGTGTTTCAGTATAGGCTAGTGGTGCGGATATTATGGCGATTATCCACATCCAAAAAATGGTGCCTGGACCGCCTATATAAATTGCGAGGGCAACTCCGGCTATACTACCTACTCCGATTCTACCTGCTAGAGTTAGAAAAAGGGTTTTTATTGGACTTATTCCTTTATTATTGTTTGTTTTTAGGGAGTTTATGATTTTATTTATTTTTAGCTGTGGAAAAGATAATTTTTTTGTGAAATATATTCCGGTTATTATGATTAATACTGTTAGTATTGCCCAAAGGACTCCTTTGATTATTTCCATATAAAATCACCAAAACTATTTTATGCTTTGGTGATTGGTTTTAGTTATTTAAGTTATTAGCAATTTCTACAAATATTTCTATTGGTAAGGCTTCGGCTCTTACTGATAAATCTAAATTGTGTTTATTTAATACTTCTTCTATTTTTGATAAATCGTACCCTTTTAGGTTATTTTTTAATGTTTTTCTTTTTTGGGTAAAGCTATCTCTAATTAGTTTGAAAAATATATCTTCATTTTTTAGTGGTAGTTTGTTATCTCTTTTGGTAAAAGATACAACAATACTATCTACATTTGGTTTTGGCATGAAGACGTTTCGACTAACATCTAATTCTTTTTTGACTTCAAAGTAATAATTTAGAAAGATAGATAATGAATTATATTCTTTTGTTTTTGGTTTGGCTTTAAATCTATCGCCTACTTCTTTTTGAACCATTACTACTATTTTGTCTACTGGTATTTTATCTTCTATTAATTTTATTATGATTGGGGTGGTTATATAATATGGAAGATTAGCAACTACATATAGTTTGTTGTATTTATATTTTTTTAGGTCTGGCATTATATTTCTTTTTAAGAAATCTCCATATATTATTTCGGTATTTTCATGGATATTTTTTTCTAGAATGGGTTTTAGTGTTTCATCTATTTCATAGGCTATAACGTTTTTAGCTTTTTGTCCTAATATATTGGTTAGAGATCCTGCCCCTGGACCTATTTCAATTACTAATGTATCTTTATCTATTTGGGCTTTATTGGCGATGGCTTCGATAATATTTTTATCGGTTATGAAGTTTTGCCCAAATTTCTTTTTAAAGTTGAAATCATTAGCTTGTAAGTTTTCTTTCATTTTATTTGGTGAATATTCCATATTATCCTCCTTTGTGTTTATATTATATCATTATTTTAGACAAAGAAAAAGGGATTACCATCCCCATCTTTGTACGCTGTATTTAACATTGCTGTTTGTAGAATTATGGATACCTTCTGATGTTTCACTTGTAAAGGCTAAATCCATTAATACAGTTCCGTTATTCCATGCTTTTCGCATAGCGCCTCCTGTATCTAGAACAATAGCGTTAAAGGTTCCTAAGGTACTACTATCAACTTTAATTATTGTTCCACAAGGGAATTTTGTTAAAGCAGCGGCTAATATTCTCGTTTGTCCGTATTCGTCATCATTATATGACGTACCGTCTTTGAGTAAGTTCCAAGTTCTACCTGATTTGGTTTTACATGAAACTGTTCCTGAGCAACCTGCACAGTCAGCACCATAACCTGTCATTTTACCAGTATATTCTCCTTGGCCGCCTGTTCCTACTTCAATTATTTCTTTTACAGGCTCTACAATAGTTTCTACTTCGTTATTCTGGTTATCAGTGAAGGCAAGTCCTTTTTTTCCTTCTTGCATCACTTTTGTAATATTACTTGGGAGTTTACTATTGTATCTTTTTTCTGTATCATATGCCACTTCAGTTATTACTGCACTGGCATTTTTTGTTTGATTTGTATTCTCTACTTTTGTCGTTTCTTCTGAAAATAGCTGTCCAGAACCAACTATTCCTGTGACTGATGTGAGTAAAATCGTCCCCCACTTCGAAATCAGCCCCAGTAAATATGTATTCATAAATACCTCCTATTTCAAATGTGAAACGTTTGATATTATATCATAGAGAATTTTTCATGTCAAATTGACGGATGGCGTTTTGAGTGGTTTCTTCTAGTACTTTTTCATAAGGTATTTCTTTTATTTCGGCTATTTTTTTAGCAACATATTCAATATTTTTGGGTTCGTTTTTTTGCCCTCTAAATGGTTCTGGTGTTAGATAAGGGCTGTCGGTTTCTAAAAGGAAATATTTTAAATCTAGTTCTTTTACTATTTCTTTTAGTTTCTTTTCATTTTTGAAGGTTAACACCCCTCCTATTCCAAACGTTCCATTTAATTTTATTATTTCTTTAGCTGTTTCTAAACTACCACTATAACAGTGAAAATTGCATTTTATATCTTTATCTTTTTCTTCTTTTAAAATGTTATAGGTATCTAACATAGCATCTCTTGTATGGATAACTATTGTTTTTTTGTATTTGTTGGCTAGCTTGATTTGTTTTTTGAATAGTTCTTGTTGTTTTTCTTTATTTTCTTTGGTGTAGTGATAATCTAAACCAATTTCGCCGATGCCTACTACTTTTGGATGGGTTAGATATTTTTCTATTTGATCTAAGTCTTCTTTTGTATAGGTGTCAGCAAATTCTGGATGAATTCCTATGGTTGCATATATGTTTTTATTGTTTTCTATTAGATTTATTACTTCGTCTAAATCTTCTGGACTTGCAGTGGAAATTATCATTATATTATCTTTCATATTTTCAATAATTTTGTTTACGTCATCATAATCTTCTTTATTTAAATGACAATGTGTATCTATCATAATTAATCACCTAAAAAGATTATACCATAATTAGTATAATCTTAATGTAATTTTATATAAATATATCTAATAAAACATCCTATCATAAATAATAAATATGATAAATCCAATATGTTGAATTCACATATTATATTTACTACTAACAGCAAAATCAATACTACAAATCCTAGAGTGATTATTACACTCTGTTTGTCTTTGATTAGCATAATGTTTTTTCCTCTCCTGTCCTTTTTTAATATATCATTATGTGGGGATTATTTCAAACCTTTTTTCTCGACATTTTACAACTTTTTACGAAAATATTATATATTTTTTTTGTTTTGGTTATAAGGTGTGATTAATGGTTATATTTGTTGTAATAAATTAAGGAATGTGTTATAGTATTGTTAGTGAGGATATTTCCTCATAAAAAGGGAAACATTGTAACATATCAATGTCTACCTACCAATGGTGATAGACATTTAGCATAAAGCTAGATGTCTTTTTTTACGACCTAACCCCCCTGAAGGTCCTTAGCTCCTATGAACTAAATTCCTCTCGGAAATAGAATCAATAAAATTATGATTATAATCAATAAAGCGATTAAGCAATCCTTTTTTGACATAAGCACATAACCTCCCTTTGAATTCTTTCGAATAAAGACAGGTAGACACCAATAGCGGTTACAATGTTTCCGTGGGTATTAATATATATTAATGTTTTTTATTAGTCAATGGGTTTTACAAAATTCCTTTTTTGGGGATTTTTTATATGCAGATTTGGGAAATTTGGATGGTTTTTTATGCAAAAATGGAAATTTGGTAATTAAAAAAGAAACTTTTTATAGAGTTTCTTCAATCTCTTGTAGTTTCTTTTCTTTATCTATTCTTTGAAATAATACTTCTGGTTCATTTAATTTTATTCCATCATCCATACCATCAAAGTTATTTACTGAATCAATATCTCTATTTTGGGTATTTAATTGTTTAAATATTTTATCGGCGGTTTCTGGTAAGAATGCTTGTAAGAATACAGTCGCAGTTCTTATGGCTTCTAAAAGATTATAAATAACTGTTTTTAATCTTTCTTGTTGGGCTGGATCTTTAGCTAGTACCCATGGCATTTGTTCATCAATATATTTATTACTTCTACGGTATACTTCAAAGATTTCATCAATAGCTTCAGCTATTTTTAAGTCTTCCATTTTTTCTTCTACTTTATTTTTTAGGTCTTTTGCCATTTCGACTAATTCTTTATCTTCTGCTGTTATCTGTTCTGGCGCATAGACAATTCCATCAAAGTATTTGTGAGCCATTGTTATTGTTCTATTTACTAGATTTCCCATTACGTTGGCTAAATCTGAGTTTATTCTTTCAATTATTAATTCATAACTGATATTTCCATCATGTCCATAAGGTATTTCATGTAATAAATAATATCTTATGGCATCGGTTCCAAATAGATGTACTAGTTCATCGGCGTATAGTACATTTCCTTTTGATTTGCTCATTTTATCACTATCGGCGGCTAATACCCATGGATGACCAAAGATTTTTTTGGGCATTGGTAGGTCTAGGGCTTTTAGGATTACTGGCCAATAAATTGTATGGAATCTTAAAATATCTTTTCCAATAATATGAACGTCTGCTGGCCAATATTTTGTAAATTCTTCTGAATCATTATCTAAATCGTAGTTTAAGAATGTTATATAATTGGCAAGGGCATCTAGCCAAACATAAATTACATGTTTATCATCAAATGGGACTTTTATTCCCCAATCAAATGTTGTTCTTGAAATACATAAATCTTGAACTCCTGGAATTATGAAATTATTCATGATTTCGTTTTTTCTACTTTCTGGTTCGATAAAATTTGGATGTGTTTCGATATATTCTTTTAACCACTCATTATATTTACTTAGTTTTAAGAAGTATGCTTCTTCGCTGGCAGTTTGGACTTCTCTACCACAATCGGGACACTTTCCGTCTACTAACTGTGATTCTGTGAAGAATGATTCGCAAGGTGTACAATATAATCCTTCATATTTTCCTTTGTAAATATCACCATTATCGTATAATTTTTTGAAGATTTTTTGGACTGTTTCTTTGTGGTGTGGATTTGTTGTTCTTACAAATTTGTCATAGCTTATATTTAGTAAATCATCTATTCTTTTTACTTCTAATGCTATTTCGTCAACATAGCTTTGTGGTTCTTGGTTATTTTTTATAGCATTTTGTTGGACCTTTTCTCCATGTTCATCTGTTCCTGTATGGAATCTTACATCATATCCTGTTAATCTTTTATATCTAGCAATGGCGTCTGTTAGAACTCCTTCATAAGAATTTCCAATATGTGGTTTTGCTGATGCGTAAAAAATTGATGTTGTTATATAATATGGTTTTTTCATTTTTCTTCCTCCTTGATTTTTATATCTTTAAATATTAAATGTGTAATGTTGTTTAATAAATTTGGTGGTAGCGGGCAGCCTGATGCATTTTTGTGGCCACCTCCACCGAATTTTTTTGAGTATAGACTTAAATCTACTTTATCTATTCCTCTGAAGCTTATGCTTCTGGCGATATTTATTATCATAACAAAATCTAGTTCTGGATATTTATTGGCTAAAAAGTTCCCAATATCACTACGATATCTTTCGGCATAAACTATTCCAACTTGATATCCATCTAGTTCGGCTTTTATCATTTCTTCTTCTCTTTTTTCAATATAATTATTCATTCTATCTTGCTCTAATTTGATTAAAAATAAATCTTGGTCTCTATATTTAAATTCTTGTTCTTCTTTGATGTAATTATAATAGTAGTCTATATAGTTTTGTCTACCTAAGATTGAGAAGAGGGAATCTATATTATGGGCTTCTTTTTCTTTTTCGGTTTTAAAATCATATGTATCTATTAATCTTACTTGTTCTACTAGACCTTTGGTTGATTGTTTATGTAGGTATTCATTATCTGACATTGTTGTTAAGTAATTATAATAAACGCTGGTTCCACTTTCTTTTTTTCCATTTTCTTCATCTATGACTTTGGCGAATGAATAATTATTTAAGTAAAGATTTCCATGATGATGATCAAATAGTTTTACTTTCTTTTTCCACTCTTCATTATTTTCTATTGCTTTGGCCATGGTTTCTGATACTGGTAAGTCGACAATATGAATTTCTTTATATTTATCTATGTTTGCTTTTAAATTTTCGTCTACTTCTTCTGGGTTTAATAACAATGTGTCGAATTCTTTGAAAACAAATTTAGCTAGAATTACTGGTGTTATTCCATCGGGATCGGCTACATGACTAATTAATAATAATTCTTTATTGTTCGTTGGTGCTTCCAAAACCACCACTCCTTTCTTTATTGATTTCTTTTTCGTCGTCGACGGTTAAATAGTTTAGAAATATTCCTTGAACTATATTCTCACCTTGTTTAAATTGTTTTGGTTTATCGCCTTCATTTTGTATTTTTACAAAAATATGTCCTTCATTATCTATATTGTTGTAGTAATCTTTATCAATTATGCCTGTTTGGTTACACATTCGTATATTGAATTTAAATCCTAAACTGCTTCTAATATATATCATTAGTACTTCATTATCATTCATTTCGGCTTTTATTCCTGTTGGAATTAATTTTATTTCATTTGGATTTAGGGTAAAGTCTGTTAGGGCTTCAAAATCGTAACCGGCACTGTGTTTTGTACTTCTTTGTGGAAGTTTATATTCATTATATTCTTTTTCGGTTAATCCTGTATCTTTTATAAACTGATTTAAAGATATTTTTTCAAATTTTCGCATGTTTTTACCTCCTTTTTTATATAAAAAAACGCCCTTAATATAAGGACGTGCGGTTGACGTGGTACCACCTTAATTTATAAGCTTTGCTTACCTTGAACATTTAACGCATGTGGACGTCCAAACTTAATTATTCGGTTTGGAAGCTCTAGAGCCATTTTGAATAGTTACCTTGTTTATTTCCACCAACCATAAACTCTCTATAAAGTCACCTATTTTTCTCTCTTTCTTCGCTTTTTTCGTGTTAATTATAGCATATTTGGTTTTACTGTTCAATATGTTTAGCTAAAAAGGAAGAAATTATTTTTAAGGTTTTTAAATCATTTTCGGTTAGTTCTTCTTCTGACATTATCATTAATGATCCTATTGCATCGCCGTTTGCGATTATTGGACAGAATATAAAGTTTTCTGGTTCTTCTTTTTCTTCGGTTAATTTTATATTGTTTGAGTTTACGTCTTTTCTATCATTGATCATGGTAATGATTTCGTTTGATAATGGCTCGTCTTGATATTCTTTTTTTTTGCCACTTACGGATACGAATGAATCGGTATTTGTTATGAAAACAGAATTTTTTGTTATATTGTTTGTTGCATCGGTTATGGCATCTGCGAAGTCTTTTATTTTATCTATTTGGCTATATTTTTTTAATATTATGTTTTCATTTTCGTCAACAAATATTTCGAGATTTTCTCCATTTTTTAGTCTTAATGTTTTTCTTATTTCTTTTGGAATTACTATTCTTCCTAAATCGTCTATTCTTCTAACTACACCTGTTGCTTTCATAGATTACCTTCTTTCTAATGTATAGTTTGTGTTGTTTTTGGTTATTTATACTTTTATTTTATTTTTCTTTTTTAGAAAATGTGTTATTATAATAATAGAATTGAGTGATAGAAATGAATAAAAAGGATATTTTAAATGAGTTTAAAAAATTAAATATTAAGGGTTCATTTGATTTATATGATTTTATTGTAGCTAATGATTGTGTTCAAGTTGGCGATATTTTTTTTGACTTAAACACCAGTAAAGGTTCTACTGAATTTATGAGTTTATTTATGCAGGTTATTGGTTATGATTATGTTCGTTTTTTGTTTAAAAAGGAAGATTTCAATCATTGGTTTTTAGCTTTTTTTAATGGCGATGATTGGTTTTATTATGAACCTTTTTTAGAAAAACTCTCTGGTCAATTTGTATTTGCGAATTATGATGAACTTTTATTTTTTGTTACTAGAAGGTTAAATGATTATTGTGGAGGGGATAAAAATAATTATATTTTAAAAGATTTTAGCAGTAATGAAAGTTTAAGTAACGGTGGAACTGAGGTTTTTGTTAATGATTATATGACGCTAGATAAGGATTATGATCCTAAGCCTATGGTTCAAAGCTCTTTTGTTAGAGAAGCTGAACAATATAAAAACTTTTTATTCTTTATTATTGGTTTCTTTTTAATGATTGCGATTTTAATTCTTGTATTTTGGTTAAGTAGTGGTTTTTAGTAAAATTCTTGATTTTGCTTTTTTTTTTGATATAAAAGTGTTATAATTGTTTTACGAAAAAGGAGATGATTATGTTGGAAAAAACATTAATTTTTGGACATCAAAAACCGGATACTGATAGTGTTACTTCATCTATTGTTTTATCTTATTTAAAAAATAAATTAGGTGAAAATACTGAGCCTAGAGTACTTGGGGATATTAATAACGAAACTCAATTTGTTTTAGATTATTTTAAAGTAGATGCTCCTAAGTATTTAAATGATGTAAGAACACAAATTAAAGATGTTGATTATATTAAAGATTGTTTTTTAAATGAAAATGATTCTATTTTTAAGGGTTATCAATATATGAATGAAACTAAGATTAGTACTATTCCGGTTATTGATACTGATGGTAATTATAAGGGTGCAGTTTCTATGAAGGATGTTGCTAGTAATTTGATTTCTGGTAATATTGGTTGGCTTCATACTTCTTATGATAATTTATTAGAGGCTTTGAATGCTAAGGAAATCCTACGTTTTGATAAGGTTATTGAGGGAAATATTTATTCTCCTACTTACAGAACTGCTACTTTTAAGGAACAAGTTAAAATTGATAAGGATAGTGTTTTAATTGTTGGAGATCGTCATAATATTATTGAATATGCTGTTAATAACTGTGCTTCTATTATTATTTTAACTAATGGTGTTGAAATGAAACCTGAGCATTTAGAAATTGCGAAGAAAAATAATGTGGATGTTATTAGTACGGAATATGATGGTCTTACTACGGCTAATCTTGTTGTTTTGAGTAATTTTATTAAGGATAAGATTAAGGATGAAAAGATTATTAGTGTCAATGAAAATGATGCTTTATATGATGTTTTAGAAATGGCTAATAAGAAAAAATTTAGTAATTACCCTATTTTAAATAACGATGGTGAATGTTTAGGAATATTTAGATTAAGTATTGCAGATAATAATACTCCTAAAAAGGTTATTTTAGTTGATCATAATGAACGTGAACAAAGTGTTGTTGGTTTAGATGAAGCTGAAATTGTTGAAATTGTTGACCATCATAAAATTGGTAATATTGGTACAGCTATGCCTATTAATTTTAGAAATATGACTGTTGGTTGTACTGAAACTATTTTATATTTGATGTATAAGGAAAGTAATATTGAAATCCCAAAGGAAATTGCTGGTCTTATGATGTCTGGTATTATTTCTGATACTTTATTACTTACTTCTCCTACTACTACTGATTTAGATAAAACTGCTTTAGAAGAACTTGCTAAAATTGCTGGTGTTGATTACAACGAATATGGTATGGAAATGTTTAAAGCTGGATCTTCTTTAGAGGGAAAATCTATTAGTGAAATTATTCATGGTGATTTTAAAAACTTTACTGTTGATAATCAAAAAATTGGTGTTGGTCAAGTATCTACTATGAGTACTGATGAAATTATGGGAAAAAAAGAAGAAATTATTGCTGAACTTAATGATATGGCTAAAAATGAGGATTATAAGGCTGTAGCTTTATTTGTTACTGATATTTTAAATAATGGTTCTTATATTTTATTTAATGAAAGTAGCAGAGATATTTTTGCTGGATCATTTGGAGTTCCAAATATTGAAGAATCTCATTTCTTTGAAGGTATGGTTTCTCGTAAAAAACAAATTGTTCCAAAAATTATGAATTATTTAGATAAATAAAAATAACTAGAAAATTCTAGCTATTTTTTTATGCTTTTATTGATTATTTGCATCAAGTCTATTAGATAATATATGAAGTGTTTTTCTAATTTTATTGTATCTAATGTAATTGTTAGTTTTTCATGTTTCATGCTGAATCTAAACATTCTACTTATTTGCGATGCTTCATAGAATAATATTTCACCATCTATTTGTTTGGTTAATTCTTTTGGTAAAGTTATTTCGATGAAGTTTTTTGTTTGCTTGGTCTGAGTAATGTTTAGTTTGTTTGCTAATTTTTCAAACCATTCTTCGTGCATATATATGATTAAATCTTCTGAAACTTTACCAAATCTATCTTCTATTTCTTCTTTGACTTTTTGGAGTTTTTCATATGAATCTATTTCGTTTATTTTCTTGTGGATTTCTAGTTTTAGTTCTTCTTCTTTGACATAGTCATCTGATATGTAGGTTTCTACTTCGACTAATGGATTTGTTTTTTCTTCTATAGGTTCCTCTTTTATTTCTTTTCCTTGCAGTTTTTTTACTGACTCGTTTACCATTTCTAAAAATAATTCTATTCCAATACTATCAATAAATCCGGCTTGCTGCGAACCTAATAGGTCTCCAGCACCTCTTATTGACAAGTCTCTCATGGCGATGGCAAATCCACTACCTAATTCAGTAAAGTCTTTTATTACTTTTAATCTTTTTGTGGCTATTTCTGATAGAATTTTTTTATTATCATACATTAAATAGCAATAAGCAATTTTATTACTTCTTCCTATTCTTCCTCTGATTTGGTACAGTTGTGATAATCCAAAATGGTCCGCATCGATTATTATTAATGTATTAGCGGTTGGAATATCAATACCTGTTTCGATTATTGTTGTACAAAGCAAGACATCAAATTCTCTATTATTGAATTTTATCATTACGTTTTCTAGTTCATTTTTTGTCATTCTTCCATGAGCGGTGGCGATTTTAGCATCAGGAACTAATTTTTGTAGTTGTTCTTTTTTTGTATCTAAGTTTTCCACACTATTATATAACATGAAGACTTGCCCTTGTCTGGCCATTTCTTTATATATTGCTTCTTTGATGATTTGGTTATTTTCGGCTAAAACGTAAGTTTGAATTGGATATCTTTGTGCGGGTGGGGTTTCTATTAATGATAAACTTCTAATACCAGCCATAGACATTTGTAAGGTTCTTGGGATTGGTGTAGCTGATAAGGTTAGGACATCTATGTTATTTTTATATTGTTTGATTTTTTCTTTATGTTTTACGCCAAATCGTTGTTCTTCATCGATTACTAATAGTCCTAAATCTTTAAATTTTACATCGTCACTTAATAATCTATGGGTTCCAATTAATAAGTCTATTTTCCCTTCTTCTAATTTTTTTAATGTTTCTTTTAATTGCTTTGTTGTTATAAATCTATTAATTATGGCAATATTAACAGGGAATGATTTAAATCTTTGAAGGGCATTTTGATAGTGCTGGGAAGATAAAATTGTTGTTGGACATAGGATGGCAGCTTGTTTCCCTGATAAAATACATTTAAAGATTGCCCTAAAGGCTACTTCTGTTTTTCCGTATCCAACATCACCACAAAGTAATCTATCCATTGGTTTATCGGATTGCATATCTTTTTTTATTTCGTCTATTACTCTAAGTTGATCTTGTGTTTCATTATATTCAAATTCTTTTTCAAATTCATATTGTTCTTTACTATCTTCTTCAAAGGCAAATCCTTTTTTTGATTCTCTGATTGCGTATAGTTCTAATAATTCTTCGGCTATATCTTCGGCATGTTTTTTGGCCCTAGCCTTGGTTTTTTCCCAATCATGACTTCCTAATTTATTTAATTTAGGAGCGGCTCCTTCTTTTCCTGAATATTTTGTAATATAATCTAGTTTTTCCACAGGAATATATAATTTATCATTACCCTTGTATTCAATCATTAGATAATCTTTTTTTATTCCGTTTTTTGGGACTGTTTTTATTCCTAAATATCTTCCGATACCGTGTTTGCCATGAACTACATAGTCTCCAATTTCTAACTTACTAATATCTTTAATTTTTGAACCATATCTAAATTTACTTTTATAATTGTTTTCGGTTTGTTTTCCATATAGTTCTTTTGGGGTTATAACGATATATTTGTCTGTTTCAAATCCACTATTTAGTTTTTTTATAATTACATTAATTTTCCCGGGAAATAATTCGTTTTCATTTGTATATATTATATTTGGATTTTCTAGGGTTTCTATTATTCTATTGACTTGATAACGGTTATCTAGGGAAATTACTACCATTTTATTTATTTTTATATATGTATTTAATTTTGTGTTGATGTCTTTTGGTTGCTTGGGAAATATTTCTATGTCTTTTGTTTGATATATTTTTGTGGTTTTTTGGTTTTTGTGATTTTCAAATGTTTCGAACTTTAATGTTTCTTTCGTTTTTATTTCTTCTATAGAGCGCATATATTTTGTATTGGCTGGACGATTAGTGCTTATGTTGTAATCTAATATTTCTTCCTGCAGAAGTTTATAGCTTGTCTTTAATTCATTATAATTATCGTATATGGTTAGTGGACTATCTAAATAATCTGAAATACTAGTAACTTCAGTATATTTATACATATCACGGTATGGTATTTCGAATGGATCTTTATCGATTAAAAATTCGGTATTGGGGTAGATTGTTATTTCGTCTAATGTACTTTTGGTTCTTTGACTATCTATATTGAAGGTTTTGATTGTGTCAATTGTATCGCCCCAAAATTCTATTCTGATTGGATTTTCGCTATTTATTGGAAAAATATCTACAACAAATCCTCTTACGGCGATTTCACCAGTCATATTAACTGTTGTTTGTCTTTTATATCCTAATTTAAATAGTTTTTCTATTAATTCATTTTGATTATAATCTTCATTTGTTTTTAGGGTTATATAGCTATTTTTAAAATTTTGTTTTGGTGGAAGAAATCTTAAATATCCCATTAAGTTTGTTATTACTATACATTTTTCATTATTTAATAGATTATTTATTGTTTCTAATCTATTTATTTTAAATTCTGGTGAGATGGCAATGGCTTCACTTGTAAGGAAATCATCCATTGGGAAAAACCATACTTTGTCAGTATGGCGGGATATTGAGGCATAGTATTTGCCGGCATTATGAAGATTTGATGTAACTAAGATTATTGATTTATTTTCTTTTTTGAATTTATTATAAACGTATAAACTTTTTAATTCGTTTGTTAAGCCGATGACTTCTTCTTCGTTTTCTATATCTAAAATATTATCTAGAAAGCTCATTTTTATTTTTCGCCTCCGTTATATTTATTCATGAAATTGTCGAAGTTCATATTTAAGTAGTCATCAATTATTTTTTCAGCTTGATTTGCCTTTTTATTTATTATTTCAAATTCTTCTTTTGGCATATTACCGATAACATAATCAATTTTGTCTTGGTTTTTATCTTTTCCAATGCCTATTTTTATTCGTTTATATTCGTTTGTTTTTAAATGGCTTTCGATGCTTTTTAATCCATTATGTCCACCAGAAGAACCTTTATATCTTATTTTTATTTTTCCTTTTTCGGTATCTAAATCATCATATATTATTAAGATATCTTCTTTTTTTATTTTGAAAAAATTTACGAAGTCTTTGATTACTTCGCCTGAAAGATTCATATATTTTTGTGGTTTTAAAAGGATTATTTTTTCCCCATCATAATTAAACTCGGTATATAAACCTTTAAATTTTTCTTTATTGATTGTAAGGTTCTTGCTTTCAGCATATTTATCAATAAATCTAAATCCAGCATTATGCCTTGTTTTTTCATATTCTTTTCCAGGATTGCCTAATCCTACTATTAGTTTCATATTATCACCTTCTATGGTATTCGTTATAAACTTCACTTTTTGGTAGATTTCTATCTTTTGCGACTTGTTTTATCGCTTCTTTACTATCTTTTCCTTCTTTTAAGTATATATTAATATGATCTAAAATAGTTAAATCACTATAATCTTTTTCTTCTTTATTGCCTTCTACTATGATAACTATTTCGCCTTTTATATTTTCTGAGGCTTGTATTAGGTCATCAATAGTTCCTCTGATTATTTCTTCATATTTTTTACTGATTTCTCTTGCGATTGAAGCTTTTCGGTTTCCAAATATTTCTTTTATATTTTCTAGTGTTTTGGTTATACGATGTGGTGCTTCATAAAAAATTATAGTAAATTTATGGTCTTTTAGTGTTTCTAATTCTTTTTTTCTTTTACTTTCTTTACTATTTAAAAATCCATAGAAAGTAAATGGTCCATCACCTAATCCTGACATTACAAGTGCGGGTATTAGTGCGGTTGCGCCTGGAAGGCAAACAACATTGTAGTTATTTTCAATAGCATTTTTTACTAAAATATATCCTGGATCACTGATTAAAGGTGTTCCTCTATCGCTAACTAAAGCAATGGTTTTGCCGTCTTTTAAATATTCTAATTCTTTCTCTTGGTTGCCATTTTCATTATATAGATGGCTAGATATTAGTCTTTTTTTGATATCAAAGTGTTTTAAAAGATTGCTTGTAACTCTGGTGTCTTCTGAAAAAACTATATCGGCTTCTTTTAGGATGTTTAAAGCTCTTATTGTTATATCTTCCATGTTTCCAATTGGTGTGGGAACTATATATAATGTTGGTTTTCCATCGTAACTTTTTTGACTCATATTATCACTCTACTTTAAAATATTGTTTTATCTCTTCTGTGTATTCTCCATTGGCTTTATGACTTATTAGTGTAGGAAGTACAGTAAGTCCTTTTTTGCCATTTAATACGCCTTCTATTAGAACGGTATTAGCATTTGTGGCTTTTTTTGGAGCTACAAAACGAATCTTTTTGGGTTCGATATTATTTTCACGCATGGCGATTAAAATATCGGTTAATCTTTCTGGTCTATGAACTATGCCTAGTATTCCATCATTTTTTAAAAGGCGTTTTGCGATAGCACAAAGATCGTTTATATTTAATGTTATTTCATGTCTGGCGATAGTTTTGTAATCGCTTTTATTTAATTTTGATTCTTTGTTAACTTTAAAATATGGTGGATTGCAGGTTATTATATCAAAATGGTTGATTGGTAATTCATCTTTTAAAATATTTATATCTTCATTTATTATTGTTATTTGGTTTTGAAGATTATTTAATTTTACTGATTTTTGCGCTAAATCGGCTACTTCAGATTGTATTTCTACACCGGTTATTTTAGCGGCTGTTTTGGTTGTTAATATTAATGGAATAGGACCGTTTCCTGTCCCTATATCTAATATATTTTCTGTTTTTAATGGTATTGTGATGAAGTTAGGTAATAAAACTGAATCTAGTGAAAAGTTAAACATATCTGTGTCTTGATAGATTTTTAATTTATTATAATCTAGTAAATCGTTTATTACTTGCATATTTCTTTTTCAATTGTTATTATTCCATGTTCTGGAACATCTACTTTATATTTTCCTTCTAATAATTCAACACTTACTATTTTTCCTTCACCAAATTCTGTTTGTATTTTATCTCCAACTTTTTTCATACATTTATGACATTCTTTATAGGTTTCATCTTCATACTTTAGGCAACATAATAATCTGCCACAAACACCGTTTATTTTTGAAGGATTTAATGAAAGATTTTGATTTTTTGCCATATTTATTGAAACGGTATCTAATTCTTTCAAAAATCTAGCACAACACAGTTTTTGTCCGCATGGACCACATCCGCCTACTTCTTTGGCTTTATCTCTTACGCCTATTTGTCTTAATTCTATTCTGACTTTATAGATAGCTGCTAATTCTTTGGCGAGTTCTCTAAAATCTACACGGTTATCGGCTAAAAATCTAAAAATTAGTTTATCTCTATCGAAAGTATAACTAGCATCTAATACTTTCATTTTTAATTGCTTTTTGGCAACTAATTTTTGGCATTTACTTAAGGCATCTTTGGCATCTTTTTTATTTTTGAGGTTTTTTCGATAATCTTCTTTATTTGAAATTCTAATGACTTTTTTTAATTCTTTTTTTAGTTCTTTTGGAGTTAGTTCGATATTTTCTTTGACGACTTTACCGAACTGTTGGCCTTGTTCTGTTTCGACTATTACGGTTACATTTTTCTTTAGTTTATATCCGTTTGAATCAAAATAATATATTCGACCTCCGTCTTTTAATATTATCCCAACTGCTTCTTTCATAATTACCTCCCTTCTAATGTAATTATTAGCTTGTCCATTAGTAAATTGGTGTTTGCATTATATTTTATCTTTTCTTTGAATTCTGTCAAGATATTTAATTTATTACATATTTCAGTTATAGTATTGTTCTCAGCTAATTCTGTTATTTCTTGTTTGTAATCATTAAATATTTCTATGTTTTTATTTGAAATTAAATTTAGTATATCTTTATAATAAAGTATCATTATATCAAAGGCAATTAATAATTCGTCTTTATTTTTTATATTATCATGCCACAACTTTTGCATATAAATTATTGTGTTTAGATGTTTTTTTTCGTAATAGTTAACAAATTTTATTACTTTTTCTAATTTCTCCTCTTCTTCTTCGGTTAATGTTTCTTTATTATACAAAATAAGGCTTAAAATGCTTTTTGTATTTTTTACATTAAGTGTTTTTTTGTCTTCTTTTAACTTAATTAATTGGCATCTTGATCTAATTGTTTCTAGAATTTCATAAATATTATCGGTTACTAAAATGGCAATTATTCCTTCCTCGGGTTCTTCTAAAAATTTTAAGATGGAATTTGCAGCTTGTTTATTTAATTTTTCAGCTTCTTTTATAATATATATTTTTTTATCGCCTACTATAGCTTTTTTATTGAATTCGTTTTGTAATTTTAGAAGTTGGTCTTTTTTTATCCACATGCCATCTGGAGTTATAATTTCTATTTCTGGATAATTTCCGGTATCAATCATTTTGCATTTATTACATGTTTCAGAATTATGGTCTTCTCTATTAATGTTTTCGCATAATATTTCTTTTATAAATGATAGTATTAAATTATCACTATCGTAAAAGCCGTTAGTTTCAAAAAGATAAGCATGTGAATACTTTTCTTTACTAACAGCGTTTTTTAGGATTTTATATGCGATTGGTTGTGTTTGTTTATAAGTATCTAACATAATTCTTCCTCCTAATATACCAATACTCTAATTATTATTAAAAATATAAGGGCCGGCAAACCAAATATTGTAAGTAAAATTACTGTTACAATATTTATAGGAATAATTGCAGCTGCTGGCACAATGATATTGTAACCATATAGCATGAAAAAGCCTACTACAAGCTTTTTTAATATTATTGTTAATTTATTAAGCATGTAACACCTCAATAAATTATATAATTTTATTTGTAATTTATGAAATCTGACTACGCTCTGATAAGGCAATTTCTAAAGTTAAGGAATCAATGTAATCGATATCTGCTCCCATTGGTATTCCATGGGCTATTTTAGATATGACTACATCTGTCCCTTCTAGTAATTTTCTGATGTATAGGGCTGTTGTTTCTCCTTCAACAGTTGGTTTAACAGCTAATATTACTTCTTTTATTTCATCTTCTTTTATTCTATTAATTAAAGAAGCAATATTTATATCTTCAGGATTAATTCCATCTAATGGAGAAATTAATCCATTTAAAACGTGGTAAGTTCCATTAAATGTTCCTATTTTTTCAAAAAGAACGATATTTTTACTTTCTTCTACAACGCAAAGTACTTTTTTATCTCTTGATGTATCTTTGCATATTGTACATAAATTTTCTTCTGAAAGATTTCCACATTTTTCACATTTTTTTATGTTTGTTTTACTACCTTGAAGTGATTTAGTAAATAATTCAATTGTTTCATCGTCCATGTTCAAACATGAAAGGGCTAAACGTTCTGCTGTTTTCTCACCAATTCCAGGAAATTTCTTAAAACATTCTATTAAATTATTTATTGTTTTTGGATACATTAGAATAAACCTGGCATTCCTTTTGTATATTTACCCATTTTGTCTTCGGTTGTTTGATCAATTTTTTTACTAGCTTCATTTACTGCGACTACTATCATATCTTCTAACATTTCGATTTCATCACTTTCGATTGCTTCGGCATCGATTTTAACTTTGGTAAGTTCTTTGGTACCTTTCATTTCTACAGTAACTAAGGATGATTTCCCTTCGAATGTCATATTATCTATTTCTTCTTTGGCATTCATCATGTCTTTTTGCATTTTTTGTGCTTGTTTCATCATTGCTTGAATATTCATTTTATTTCCTTCTTTCTAATTATATTCTATTATATCTTGAAAATCGCTAAAGTCATTTGTTTCGTTTTTGTTAAATAATTCTTCAAGATTGAATGTTTCTTCAGTATAATTATACTCTCTTTTTTTACTATTAAATTCATTTTTTATTTTTTCCCAATGATTTATATCGGTTGCGATTACTTTATATTTGTTTTTTAAGACTTTTTCTATTGTTTTTTCCACATTTATTATATTTTCATTAAATAAATTAGATGTTCTTTCGTTTTTATAGACAAAAATTAGGTTTTTGTTACTAGCGGCTTTTAGGGTTCCATCTAATATAATTGATATGAATGGGCTAATTTCTGGATCTAGTAAAAACTCATTAAAACTATCTATTTGTGGTTTTAGTTCTTGTAAATGTTTTTTAGAAAATTCTGCTAAAGTATTATCTATTCTTATGTTTTTTATTTTTTCTAATTCTTTTTTACCTTCTTCACTAATTTTTTGTTTTTCTATTATTGGTTGTGAAGTTTCTTTTGGTGTTTCTTCTGGTTTGTCCACAGTTTTTTCTTCTACTGTTGGTTTTGTAATAGATGTTTCTTTAACATAGGTTTCATTTTTTTGTTTTTCTACACTTTTTATCGAGTTTTCCACAGGTTTTTGTATTTCGTGGTTAACTATTTGATAGTTTTCTTCATTTATCATTTGAATTATTGCTAATTCTAGTAATAATTTTGTATTATTGGTTGTTTTCATTTCTAAAATGGTGTTATTTAAGATTTCTATATATCTTAATATTTCTGTTGTTGTTATTTCCCTGGAAATTTCTTCATATATATCGGTATCTCCGTTTACTCCAATGAAATATTCTTTGGCATTTTTATATAATAACGTATTGCGCATAAAGGTAATGATTTCTTCTGTTAATTTGACAAAATTCTTACCATTTTCGTTGTAATTATCTAATATTTCGAATATTTCCTTTATTTTCCTTGTAATTATTACATTTATTAGATTTTTTAAGCTTTCGGCTGTCAAAGTTCCGTTAATATCATGTATATCTTTTGGGGTAATATTTCCGTCCGTATAAGCGATGGCTTGATCTAGCATTCCTATTGAATCACGCATTCCTCCATCAGACAGACGGGCAATTTCTCTTAATGCTCCTTCTTCGATTGTTATATTTTCTGCTTTTACTATGTCTTTTAATCGTTTTACTATGCTATTTTCACTAATTTTTTTAAAATCTAGTCTTTGACATCTAGAAAGTATTGTTTCTGGTATTTTATGAGGATCAGTTGTAGCTAAAATAAATATTATGTGTGCTGGAGGTTCTTCTAATGTTTTTAATAATGCATTGAATGCGCCTGTTGTAAGCATATGAACCTCATCAATTATATAGACTTTGTATTTCCCATATGATGGTACCAAATTAACGTTATTTCTCAGTTCTCTTATCTCATCTACTCCATTGTTTGAAGCAGCATCTATTTCGATTGTATCGCTATTATTTGTTTGCGTACAGCTAACGCATTTTCCACAGGGAATTCCATTTTTTAGATGTTCACAGTTTACCATTTTTGCAAATATTTTAGCAATACTTGTTTTTCCGGTACCTCTTGGGCCTGCAAATAAATAAGCATGGTTTATTTTACCTTTGTTTATGGAATTTTTTATTATTTTTACAATTGTATCTTGTCCACCTACTTCTTCTAAGGTTTGTGGACGGTATTTTCTATATAAAGCTTGATACATTTTATCACCCTCTGAACTATATATAATTATACCATTTATCCACAATAAAAGAAAATAACTTTACATTATTTTCTCTTGTTTTCGAAAAAGGATTTTAACATTTCTCGGGATTTTTCCACACCTTCTCCTTGTTTGAGCGGTGGTGATTTTAAATTGTCGTTTTTATCTCTTGGGGCGGCATAAATTACTGTTTTAATTCTTGCCTGTTCTATTGCTCCCATACACATTTTACATGGTTCTAATGTTACATATAATTCGCAGTTATTTAAATACCAATTTTTCTTTTTTTTACATGCTTTTTCCACAACATTTATTTCTGCGTGTCTTGTTACAATGTGTTTTTTCTCTTTGGTATTATGTGCTTTGGCTATTACTACTCCATTTTCTACGATAACCGCACCTACTGGAACATCATCTGTTTTTATTGATTTTTTAGCTTCTTTAAATGCTAAGTCCATATATTTGTTCATATTATCACCTATAATAAAAGGTACACACATTTAGTGGTCCTTAAGGCTGCTATCTTCCGATTCTGACCTGGTTCGAACATAAATGTTGTACCAGTATTAATAATATATTATTTTTTTTTAAAAGGCAAACTTATATCTATGTTTCACGTGAAACAATACTGTTTTTTCTGTAAATTTTGTTTTTCCACATCTATTTATCCTATTTTTCCACAATATTATTTTTTATATTTTAGTTATTATTTTAATGTTTCACGTGAAACATTAGGTTTTGCTCTATTTTTTTATCATTATTATTCAATTACTTAATAGGATCGCAATTATTTGAAATTACGGATTTACTTTCTTTTATAGTTTCACGTGAAACTATGATTTTATTCTACTACTGTTTATATATATTTTATTTTTTCTTCTGAGTGATTATTTTGACTAAGGTGTTATATTTTTATCAACAATGTTTCACGTGAAACATTGAGTTAGTGATTGCTATAATGACACTTTCTTATATAATTTTATATTTTTTTCACATTTTATTTATAAATTATCATATATGTCACATGAATAAATATTTCTTTACTATTTTTTAATTTTCATAGTTTCACGTGAAACTATAGTTTTTTTGTTTACCAATGTTTCACGTGAAACATTATTTTTTATTACTAATCTTTTTTGATTATAATTTATTTCTATTTTCAAAATTATATTTTAATAATTAATTAGAATGATAAATGTTTCTATTTGTGTTTCACGTGAAACTATAATTTGTATTTTTCATCTAATTTCGAATTGTTTTCCACATAATTTACTTTGTTTTTCTATTTTTTGGTTTAAAATTTAAACTATTTAACGTATTTGTCAGTGTATCCATGTTTCACGTGAAACATTGGTTGATAAAATAAGTTGAATTGTTTTTTTGTATTACTACTGCTTTATATAATTGGAATGTTTTTTTTATCTTTATTTATAGTTTCACGTGAAACTATAATTCAGAATTTGTTATTTAAAATTATATATTTCCACATTGTTATTTAATTTTTTACTTTTTATACTGATATAATCAAACTTTTAAACATTCTTATCAGTATATTAATGTTTCACGTGAAACATCATGTATGGAAGTAATAAATATGTTGCTTTAACTATATTTTTATACAAAAAAAACTATGTTTCACGTGAAACATAGTTTATCTTATTCGTTATTTTGCTCTGAGTTTTCCACAGTTTCTTCTTTAACTTCAGAATTTTCCACTATTTCTTTTGTGTCGTCTGACTCTTCTTGGTCGTTTTCCACTTCTTTTTCTAGAAGAGCGGCATTACTAACTTTTTGGTTGTCTTTTAGGTGAATTAATCTAACACCCTGAGCTACTCTACCAGTATTTGAAACTTGTTCGATTCCTAATCTAATAATAATTCCACTATCTGTTATTATCATTAAATCTTCATTTCCGTTTACTAATTTAAATGATACTATATTACCATTTTTCTCAGTAATATTAAGGGCTTTTACACCTTTGCTTCCACGGTGAGTCATACGATATTCTTCTACTGATGTACGTTTTCCATAACCTTTTTCTGTTACAACTAATATTTGTTGTTCTGGAAGGGCAATTTCACAACCTACACAGACACCGTCACCAAGTTCTATACCTTTAACTCCTGATGCTGTTCTACCCATTACTCTAATTTCTGATTCATCGAATCTTATCATACGACCATTTGATGAGGCAATTATAACCTCGTTTTCCCCAGTTGTTTTCTTAACTGATAATAATTCATCATCATCTTTTAAACTTATTGCAATTTTTCCGTTTGATCTGATATTTTCAAATTCTGAAAGTGCGGTTCTCTTAACTAGCCCCCTTTGTGTACAAAATACAATATATTGACTTTCGTCATCTGAGCTTACTTTTAGCATTGCTCTTACCTTTTCATCTTTTTCTAGTGGTAAAAGATTTATTATTGGTAATCCTTTTGATTGTCTACTATATTGCGGAATTTCATATCCTTTGATTCTGTATACTTTTCCACGATTTGTGAAGAACATTAAGTAATCGTGGGTAGTCATTGGTACTAGTTTTTCCACAAAATCGTCTTCATTTGTGGCCATTCCTTTGATACCTACCCCGCCTCTGTTTTGGGTTTTGTAGGTTTCACTAGTCATACGTTTAATATATCCATTATTTGTTAATGTTATTACAACGTTTTCCACAGGTATTAGTGATTCATCTTCAATATAATCGATAGCTGTCATATCTATATTGGTTCTTCTATCATCACCATATTTGTTTTTGATTTCTAGCATTTCATCTTTGATTATTCCTAAGATTTTTTGTTCTGAATCAAGGACTTCTTTATAATATTTTATTTTTTCGAGTAGTTCTCTTAATTCATCTTCTACTTTTTCTCTTTCTAAGCCTGTTAATCTTCTTAATTTCATTTCTAGAATAGCATTTGCTTGTGCTTCACTAAGTTTGAAATCATTCATAAGGCCTGTTCTAGCTTCCTCGTCAGATTTTGATCCTCTAATTAGCTTTATAACGGCATCTATGTTGTCTAAAGCTATTTTTAAACCTTCTAGTATATGAACACGATTTTCGGCTTTATTTAGGTCGAATCTTGTTCTTCTGATGATTATTTCTTTTTGATAATCGATATATTTTGAAATTATATCTTTTAATCCTAGAGTTTTTGGAACTCCATTATCAAGCATTAATAGTGTTATACCGAAAGTTGTTTGAAATGCGGTATGTTTATATAAGTTATTTAAGACTACTTGTGCATTTGCGTCCTTTTTAAGAGTTATTGTAATTTTTACACCTTTTTTTAAATCGGTATGATAATCAGAAATTCCATCAATTGTTTTATTGTGAACTAATTCAGCTACTTTGTCTTTTAAATCTGATGTTTTTATTCCATAAGGAACTTCTGTAATAACTATATATTGTCTACCATTTTTTTCTTCTATTTCAGCTTTACTTCGGATTGTAATGGTTCCTTTTCCTGTTTCATAGGCTTTTTTTATTCCACTATTACCTAGAATAGTTGCGCCGGTTGGGAAATCTGGACCTTTTATGTGTTGCATCAATCCATCTGTATCTATATCTGGATTATCTATATATGCGACACATCCATCAATAACTTCGCTTAAATTATGTGGTGGAATGTTTGTAGCCATACCTACAGCGATTCCCATTGTACCATTTACTAAGATATTTGGAAATCTTGAAGGTAGTATTTTTGGTTCTTTTAATGATTCATCAAAGTTTGGATCAAAGTCTACAGTATCTTTATTAAGATCTCTTAATAACTCTAATGATAATTTTGATAATCTTGATTCGGTATAACGCATTGCAGCGGCTCCAGAACCTTCAATGATACCGAAGTTTCCATGACCATCTACTAACATATATCTGTAGCTAAAGTCTTGGGCCATTCTTACCATTGCTTCATAAATTGATGAGTCTCCGTGTGGGTGATATTTACCCATTACGTCTCCGACGATTCTGGCACTCTTTTTATGTGGTTTATCAGGAGTATAACCTGATTCGTACATTGAATATAGTATTCTTCTGTGAACTGGTTTTAATCCGTCTCTTAAATCTGGTAAAGCACGGGATACAATTACACTCATCGAATACTCAAGGAATGATTTTTCTATTTCATCTACTATGTTGTTCTCTTGTAATTTATCTTTATCCATGATTTACCTCCTATATATCTAAATTTTCTGCATATACTGCATTTTCTTCGATAAAGTTTCTTCTTGGTTCTACTTCTTCACCCATAAGTTTTGTGAAGGCAGCATCGGCTTCTATAGCGTCATCTACGGTTATTTTTCTTAATACTCTTGTGTTTATATCCATTGTTGTTTCATTTAATTCTTCGGCGTCCATTTCACCTAAACCTTTCATACGTAAAATATCATATTTAGTATTTGGGTTTAAAGTAGCTAAATAAGCGTCTCTTTCTTCCTCATTTAATACGTATTTAATGGTTTTTCCGTGTTTAATACAGAATAATGGTGGTTGGGCAGCATAAACGTGTCCCGCTTCTACTATTGGCTTAAAGAAGCGATAGAATAGTGTTAATAATAAGACTCTGATATGTGATCCATCGACATCGGCATCGGTCATGATTATTATTTTATGGTATCTTAATTTTTTTAAATCAAAGTCTTGACCTATTCCTGTTCCAAAAGCGGTAATTATAGTTCTTATTTCTTCATTTGATAAAGCTCTATCTAATCTTGCTTTTTCTACATTTAAGATTTTACCTCTTAATGGAAGGATTGCTTGGGTCATTGAGTCTCTACCTTTAATAGCAGATCCACCTGCTGAATCTCCTTCGACTAGGAATATTTCGCATTTAATTGGATCTTTATCCTTACAGTCTACTAGTTTTCCACCAAAGTTTATAACGTCTAAGTCACTTTTTCTTCTTGTTAATTCTCTGGCTTTTTTAGCGGCTACTCTGGCTCTAGCAGCTGTCATATTTTTTTCCACAATAATTTTTGCTTCATCTGGATGTTCTAAAAGATATCTTTCAAAACCTTCGGCGAAGACATTATCAGCTAGCTTTCTTACTTCTGAATTTCCAAGTCTTCCTTTGGTTTGTCCTTCAAATTGTGGGTTTGGATGTTTACAAGAAACGATCATTGTTAATCCTTCTTTGACATCTTCACCGCTTAAAGAATCATCTTTTTCTTTTAATATATTATTTTTTCTAGCATAGTTATTGATTATTCTTGTTAAAGCTCTTCTGACACCTTCTTCGTGGGTACCACCATCATGTGTGTTGATGTTATTAACGAATGAATAAACACTATCTGTGTATCCTGTGTTATATTGAAGGGCAACTTCGAACATAATTCCATCTTGCTGTCCTTCTAAATGAATAATTTCATTTTGAATTGGTGTTTTATTAGCGTTTAAATATTTAACATATTCACTAATACCACCTTCATAATGGAATGTTTCTCCTGTTGTATCTTCTTCATCGCGGTCATCTCTTAATGTTAGACTTAATCCTTTATTTAAGAAAGCTAGTTCTCTTGTTCTGACCATTAAAGTATTATAGTCATAGATGTCTGTGTCGAAGATATCTGGGTCTGGTTTGAAAGTTACATGTGTTCCTGTTCTGTCTGGCTCACAATCACCTATTATTGTTAATTTTTGAGTGATTTTTCCACCGTTTTCGAATTTAGCTTCGTGAATATGACCATCTTTATATACTGTAACGGTTACACTTGTTGATAAGGCATTAACTACTGAAGCTCCTACTCCGTGAAGTCCACCTGATACTTTGTATCCACCTCCACCGAATTTTCCACCGGCGTGTAATACGGTATATACTGTTTCAACAGTTGATAATCCAGTTTTTGGATGTACTCCTGTTGGAATTCCACGACCATTATCTTTGACAGTGATTGAATTGTCTTTGTTGATGATAATTTCGATATTATCACAATATCCTGCTAAAGCTTCGTCGATAGCATTATCAACTATTTCCCATACTAAATGGTGAAGTCCTTTAACATCAGTTGTTCCTATATACATTCCAGGACGTTTTCTTACGGCTTCTAGACCTTCTAAAACCTGAATATCGGATTCGTTATAATGTTCTTTGTTTTCTTCCATTATTCCACCTCTTCTACTATTTTTCCATTTTTTATTTTGATTAGTTTAGCTTTTTTCTTGATATTTTCATCGATATTATCTAGATCTGTGGTAGTTATTATTACTTGCATATCGTTATCAATGTATTTTAATAGATTATTTTTCTTATCGTTATCAAGTTCACTAAATACATCATCTAATAAAATTATTGGATTGTTATTTTTATAATCTTTGAATATCTTAATTTCTGATAGTTTAAGTGATAAAACAGCTACCCTTTGTTGACCTTGAGAACCGTAGTTTTTTAGATTTTTTTCATTTAATTGAAATTCAAAATCATCTCTGTGTGGTCCAAAAAGAGTGGTTTTGGCTTTAATTTCTTTGGTTTTATTTTCACTTAATGCTTTTTTCATTTCTAATCTGATATTATCTTTATCCATATTTTCTAATGGTATAGATGGTAAGTATTTTATTTTAAAGTTATCATTCCCGGTTATGTCTTTATATATATCAGGACAGATATTATTTAGCCTTTCGATATATTTTTCACGCATTTGATAAATAAAAATACTTCTTTCTATTAGATAATCGGTTAGAATTTCAAAATATCCTTCATCAACAGGTTCTTTATTACTCATTTTTTTTAAATAATCATTTCTAATTTTTAGTAATTTATTATAATCATTTAATGTATTATAGTAATTTTTTGATATTTGACTAAGTTCTAGATTTAAATATTTTCGTCTATTACTTGGGAATCCTCTAATAAGATCTAAATCATCGGAATAAAAAATAATGATATTCATCATACTTATATATTCGCCAATCTTATTTACGGGATTATTATCAATTTTAACCTGTTTTGTGGTTTTGGTTAAGGATAATTCAAGATTATAAGGTATTTCATTTAGTATAGTCCCTTTAATTAAAGCATTTTCTTTTCCATTATTTATTAGATCAGCTTGTGATAAAGCTCTATGCGATTTTGTTAGAGCCAGCACAAAAATACTTTCTAATATATTTGTTTTCCCCCCACCGTTATCACCATAAATAATATTGGTATTTTTATTTAAGGTGATTTTGAGGTTCTCATAATTTCTAAAATTTCTAACTTCGATGTTTTTTAGTATCATGATTTCCCTCTTTTCGATTTTTTTGGACTGTAGCGAAAAAAAACTACCTTAATAGTACTCCTATACCCTATATCCATTATACCATAAAATTGGCTAAAATAAGCAAAAAAATAGACAATAATGGCCTATTTCTATTTTTTTCCTCGTTGGCGTGATATCAACATTAGTTTTGTAGCTCGAAATATTTGATTTTCTATTGTTTCATAGGAAATTGGTAGGTTTAATTCATTATTATCTACAAATTCTATTATAGTTCCAAATTCATTTTCTTTATAATTTTTAATATTTTTGAGTGATATCCAACTACATTCTTGCAATCTTGGCGATGTTGTTGGAAAAAATATTATTTCTCTTGTATTTTCTATTACTATTGGAAGTTTATATTTCATTCCTAGTTGCGTTTGACTTCCTTTTATACGCCCTTCTAAGGAACAACCGTAAAATTCACAATTTTGTTTTAAAATTTGTGATAGTTTATTTTGAATGATAAATTTCCTACCTAACTCAATTATTTCTGTTTCTTCTTCACTTATTGATATTAACGCACATGTTTTACTTGTTATTTCATATTCTAACATAAAATCCCCCCTGTTTTCAGATAAAAAATCTGACCACTCTCTTATACTCTTTTTCTTTGTCAAATTTTAGCGTTTTTTGTCGTAATTATATGTTTTTTTGAAAAATATTGTGGAAAAATAAAAAAGAACCTATTTTAATAAGTTCTTATTGGTAAAATTAATTGTGTTAGATCATCACTTTCTGGATTTTTTAGAATAATTGGTTTAAATTCTCCATTAAATAATAATTTTATTTCGTCTGATTCTAATACTCTTACGGCATCTAACATAAATTTTGAGTTAAAGGCAATTTTAATATCGTCTTCATTATTTTTTTCCACAGTTATTTTTTCTTCAACGTTTCCGATTTCAGGAATATTTGATGAAATTAATACTGTATTACCTTTACTTTCAAGTTTTATCGTGTTTTTATCACTTTCATTTGTTAATAATGAAGCTCTATCGATAGCTCTAAAGAAATCCATTAATTTTACTTTCATTGTTAATGTGAATTCTTCTGGGATTAATTTTGAAGTATCTGGATATGTTCCACTTATTAATCTTGTCATGATTGTTAAAGTATTAAATTTGAAGATTACTTTATTGTTGAAAATGTGCATTTCTAGATTTTCTTCTTCGTCATTCATTAATTTTACGATTTCATTTAGGTTTTTAGTTGGAATAATAATATTTATATTTTCTGTTTGTTCTTGGTCTAATTCTAGCTTTTTGATAGCTAAACGATATGAGTCTGTTGCGGTACATTCCATTATGTTTCTATCAATTTTAAAGTTTATACCTGTTAATACTGGTCTTGATTCTCCTGTTGAGGTTGCAAATGCGGTTTGACCTATAATCGTTTTAAATACTTTTTGGTTTAAAATTATTGGTTCTTTTTTATATTCTAATTCTAGATTTGGAAATTCAGTAGCATCATTACAGTTTAAATTAAATGATGAATTTGGGGTTGTAATAAATAGTTTAGAATCGATTACTTCTTCTATATTTATTATTTCATCTGGTAATTTTCTAACAATTTCATAAATATATCTACCTGAAACTACTATTTCTCCACAGGTATCTATTTTTTCTATTTCACTTTTATCGATAAATGTTTTAATTGCGATTTCATTATCTGTACTCATTAAATATAAACCTTCATCTGTTAATTCAAATTTTATACAGTTTAAAATTGGTCTTAAGTTTTTTGTTGATATTCCTTTAATAACGTAGTTTAAATGTTCTAAAAGTACTTCTTGTTTAATTTCTAATTTCATAATTTCTTATCTCCTTTTTTTATTATTTATTAATAGTATTTTTATTATTGTTGTGGATTGTGTGGAAAAGTCTGTTTTTTCTTTTAATTACACACTTTAATGGCTATTTTTAGGGTGTGTAAAAATTGTGGAAAAAGAAATTGTTTTCCCCTATCCTATTTTTTCAATTAATCTATTGATTTCTTCTTCTAGTGTTTTATCTTTACTAACTTCCCTTTTTATTTTATCTACAGAATGCATTACGGTTGTATGGTCTTTTCCACCGAATTCACTTCCGATTTTTGGTAGTGATTCCTTTAGGTATGTTCTACATATATACATTCCTATTTGCCTTGGAACGGCTATTTTAGCTAGTCTTTTTTTGCTTCTGATATCTTCGGCAGTTATATTGTAGTTATCCGCAACTATTTGGATTACTTTATCTATTTTATTTTTTGATATTATATGTTTTCCAATATAATCTTTTAGGGCTTCAACTGCTAGTTCAATGGTTATTTCTGAGCCATTCATGATTGTTGCGTAGGCAAATACTCTGGTTAGGGCCCCTTCTAACTTTCTGATATCGGTTGTACAGTTACTAGCGATATATTCTTTTACTTCTTCTGGTACAAAGCTACTAATCCCTTGTGCTTCTATTTTTTTATCAAGGATTGCCATTCTTAAATTAAAGTCAGGTGGCAATATGTCGATTGTTAGTCCCCAATTGAATCTTGTTCTTAATCTTTCTTCTAGTTTTTTTAGATCGTCTGGTGATCTATCTGAAGAAATGATAATTTGTTTATTTTGCGTGTGTAATTCATTAAAGGTGTTGAAAAATTCTTGTTGAGTTTTACTTGCTATTTCAAGGTATTGAATATCGTCTATCATTAAAACATCAATATCGCGATATTTTCTTTTAAAACTATCCACAGCTTTGAAGTTATTATCATTTTTTCGATATAGACTTAAAAAGTCGTCAACAAATTTTTCACTTGTTACGTATAATACTTTTTTATTTGTACTATCGGCTATATAGTTACCGATTGCGTGCATTAAGTGGGTTTTTCCGAGTCCGCTATTTCCGTATATAAATAATGGATTATACATGCTTCCTGGCTTTTCGGCTACGGCTAGCCCTATTGCTTTTGCAAATTTATTACTTTCTCCTTGGATAAATGTTTCAAATGTGTATTTTTTATCTAAGCCACTTTCAAATAAGGCTTCGTTATTATCTTTTATTTCTTCTTCCTCTTTTGTTATTGGTTCAATTGTTGTGTATTCAAATTTATATAATGATCCGGTGACATCCATAAATGTTTCTTTTATTAATTCACCATAATTTTCTTTTAGGTGATTTATTTGAACATCCCACTCTACTTTTACTAAAGCGGTATCTTCAGTTAGTTTTATTAATTTTGTGTCTTTAAACCAAGTTTCAAAGAGAACTGGTTTTACTTTCTCTTCTATTTTGGCTAAAAAGACACTCCAAGTGCTTTCTAAATCCATAAGCATCCCCCACTATCTGCTTTAAAGTTTCTTAACACCATTTTACATTATTTTTACGGAAAATTCTATAAAAACTGTGGAAAAAGTTTAAAAAAAGATATCCACATGGATTTTTTGTCGAATTTTAGCGGAAAATGAAGTTTTTCCACAAAAATTGTGGAAAAGTTATTTATTCACATTGTGAATTATTTAAAAGTTATTCACATATGTTGAAAAAGGTGCTATTATATTTTAATTCAAAAAAAACTGTGGTGGAAAAAATATCTGGAAAAAATTTTTTTAATTATTTGAAATTTTTTTATTGTGGAAAACTTTGAAGAGAAAAAAGTGTTGACAAATCAAGGTTTTATCTATATAATTAATAAAGCAATGAAAAATTTATCTTGAGAGGAGTGAATTATCTATGTCAAAAAGAACTTTTCAACCTAATAATAGAAGAAGAAGTAAAAAAATGGGTTTCTTCGCTAGAATGCAAACTAATATTATTAAAAGAAGAAGAAAAAAGGGCCGCAAAGTTTTAGCTCGTTAATTAGCCACTGCTTATCCAGTGGTTTTTAAATATATTATATAGGTGATGATATGAAGAAAATTAATATTTTAAAGAGTAATGATGATTTTAATCGTATTATTAAAAATAATAAACCTTTTAAATATAAGGATTATATTATTTATGTAGAGAAGGGTACTAAAGGACCTTATAAATTTGGTTTTTCAGTTGGTAAGAAAATAGGTAATGCGGTTACTAGAAATAAATATAAAAGAAGATTAAGAAACATAATTGATAAAAAGGTCTATCAAAATAACTTTAATTGTATTATAATAGTAGGCAAGGGGATATTGAATCGAAGTTTTAGTGAAATGGAAGATAATTTATTTAAAGCTTTAGATTTAATAAAAATAACAAAGGAGAAATAAGATGCGTAATAAGAAAATTTTAGTGGTACTACTTCTTGTGATGACTTTATCACTGACTGGATGTACTCAATATGTTAAAGATGATAATGGTAGAGTGGTTAAGGAACCTACAACTGGCCAAAATTTAACTTCGAATATTTTATGTAAGCCGGTAAATAAAGATGTTTTGAAAACTTATGAAAAAAATGAAGTGGATGTTTCGAAGTTACCAACATGTCCAAAATTTACTCCTGCTTCTGGTGGTTATGAAGGAATTTGGAGTACTATATTTATTAAACCTTTAAGCTGGCTTATTATTCAAATTGGTTTGCTTGTTAAAAACTATGGTTTAGCGATTATTTTAGTAACTTTATTGATTCGTATGATTATTTTCCCTATTAGTAAGAAATCTGCTATGCAGTCAGAAAATATGAAACTTGCTAGTAAGGATTTGCAAAAATTAGAAAATAAATATCGTAATCGTACTTCACAACAGGATCAAATGATGAAAGCTCAAGAAATGATGGGAATTTATAAGAAGTATAATATTAATCCTATGTCTGGATGTTTATTTGCTTTTATTCAAATGCCTTTATTCTTTGCTTTCCTTGAAAGTTTATATAGAATACCAGCGGTATTTGAAGGGGAGTTCTTAGGTTTTAATTTAGGAACAAGTCCTTTTAATGCATTATTTGGAAATAGTTTATCATTTAGTCATTTTATAGATTCATTTGGTACTGGTAATTGGATTTATATTTTACTTCCAATTGCGGTTGGACTTGCAACTTTCTTCTCATTTAAGATGAATTCTGGTTTAGGTGGAACTAATCCAGAGCAAGAAAAACAAATGAGATTAATGATGAATGTTATGATGGTATTTATCACCTTTGTGTCTTTTACAATGTCTACAAGTATCATTATTTATTGGATAACTGGAAGCTTATTTACAATTATTCAAAGTTTAGTTTTAAGGAGGCATAAAGATGCTAGAAATGGTAAGAAACGAATCAAAGAATAAAGAAGAGGCCTTAAATAAATGTTTAGAACAATTAAATGTTAGAACAGATGAGGTATATTATTATTTTGAAGAAACTGAAGGTGGTTTATTTAAAGGTAAAAAATATACGGCTGTTGTAACTACTAAATATGCAGTTAAAGAATATATTAAGGAATTTTTTAATGAACTTGCTTCTAAAATGGGAACTAAATTTAATATTGAAGTAACTGATAATGAGTATGGTTTTTCAGTAATTATAGTTGCTGATGACAGTGCTTATTTAATTGGTAAAGAAGGTAAAACTTTAAATAGTATTCAAACTGTTTTAAGACAAAGTCTTAAGAAATATGGTAATTTTGATTTTAGAGTTAATTTGGATATTTCTAATTATAAAGCTCGTAAAGAAAAACGTTTATCTTATGAGATTAAGAAAATTTGTAAGGATGTTTTAAAAACTGGTGTTGATGCTAAGTTAGATCCAATGAATTCTTATGAAAGACGTATTGTTCATAATGTTGTTAGTAATTTTGATGGATTATATTCTGAAAGTGAAGGGGTTAATCCTAATAGATATACTGTTATTAAGAAGAAAGAAAATTAATTTCTTCTTTTTTTGTGTTATAATTGTTTAGAGGTGTTTATATGGCTAAATCTATGCAGTATAAGGTAAATAGAGCTTTGAATGATAGAAAATATTATGAGATTGTTAGGTCTATTATTAATAGCCCTGAATTTCAAAAAAGGAAAAATTTTAAACATCATGAAGATTGTTCTGTTTATGAACATTGTATTGAGATATCTTATTTAGCTTATAGAATATGTAGGAAACTAGGTCTTTATAGTCGTGATGCGGCAATTGGTGGGTTATTACATGATTTTTATTATAAACCTTGGCAAGAAAATGTAGAAAAAAAGGATTCATTTTTTAAGCAACATGGATTTGTTCATGCTGGTGAAGCTTTGGATAATTCTATTAAATTTTTTCCGGAACTTGTGAATGCAAGGGTATCTGATATTATTTTAAGACATATGTTTCCACTTAATATTCATCCGCCAAAGTATCCTGAAAGTTGGATAGTTACTTTTGCTGATAAATTTGTTAGTTTAGGTGTATTGGGTAGTGGAAAGGAATTACTTAAATATATTGGTCTTAAGAAATTCTTGAATAAAATAAAAAGGTAATGCATTATATTTAGAAATTAGAGGTGATTTTAATGAAAGGAAAAGATAAAATAAAAATTAAAGTTCCAGAACCTATTATGACTTTATGGTTTGCAAAAGGAATGTTTTCATCTAATTGTTTTGAAAGTGAAAAAGAAATTTTGAAATTTTATAAAGAAAAGAAGAAGGAACAGAAAGATTTGAGAAATTTGGAACCTTTAGATGATAGTGCGGATTTTATTGATAAAATGAATAGGGGAACTGAATTAATAGAGGCTTCCTTACCTGTTATTGAAAAATATGAATATTTAGGTCAATTTTTAGGTAAAACAGATGTTTTTAGAAAAACTACTTATGATAAAAAAGGAAAAGAAAAAGTATCATTTATAACTTGCGGTGTTGATATCGACCATTATTCATGTTTAATTATTGATTCTAGAAAAGGCTTATATTGGAATGGAGAAATTGGTGATCTATCTGAAATTTATAGTGCTTTTAGAGAGCATGGCATTAAATTTTATGATGATATTTATGGAAAAGAAGCTTGTTTTTTAGAAAATTTAGGTAAACAACTAAAAAAAGATTTTCCAAAATTATTTAGGTAGGAGTTTTAGAATAATAGTTTTTACTATTATTTTTGTTTGACTTAATGTGATATATAAAGTAGAATATATTTAAATTGAATTAGAGGTGTTTATATGAATGATACTATTGCGGCTATTGCGACTGCTCAAGGGGTAGGGGCTATTTCTATTATTAGGGTTAGCGGTGATGAAGCTTTTTCTACCATCGAAAAGTTATTTTCTAATAAAAAGTTTAAGGATGCTGATAGTCATACTATTCATTATGGTTATATTTTAGATGGCAATGAAAAGGTGGATGAAGTTTTAGTTACTAAGATGTGCAGTCCAAAAACTTTTACGATGGAAGATGTGGTTGAAATTAATACTCATGGTGGTATTTCAACTACTAATAAGGTATTGGAATTATTACTTTCTAATGGTTGTCGTTTGGCTGAACCTGGTGAATTTACTAAAAGAGCATTTTTAAATGGTCGTATTGATTTAGTAGAAGCTGAAGGGGTTATGGATTTAATTAATGCAAAAACTGAGTCTGCTTCTAAAGTGGCGATTAATCAAGTTGGCGGTAAGGCTTCCTTACTTATTAAAGAGTTAAGGGATAATTTAGCTGGCATACTTGCTAATATTGAGGTTAATTTAAATTATCCTGAATATGATGATATTGAAGATATTACTGTGGAAAAAATTAAAGTTAGTATGAATGATTTGTCTGACAGGGTTAATAAAATTATTTCTGAATCTAAAAATGGTGAACTTTTGAAGAACGGAATTAAGACGGTTATTATTGGAAAGCCTAATGTTGGTAAAAGTAGTTTATTAAATAATTTAATTGGTGAGGAAAAAGCAATTGTTACGGAAATTCAAGGGACTACAAGGGATAGTGTAGAAGCTACACTAATTATGGATAACCTTATTTTAAACTTAATTGATACGGCGGGAATAAGAAAAACTGATGATTTGGTTGAAAGTATTGGGGTTGAAAAAAGTTTAAAACTTATTGATGAAGCTGATTTAGTTTTATTAGTACTTGATTATAATTCTGAATTATCTTCAGATGATAAGAAGATTTTATCTAAATTAGATGGTAAAAATTATATTACGATTATTAATAAATGCGATTTAGATAAAAAAATAGATGATAGTGATCTTAAAAATACTGTTTATGTTAGTGTGGCTGAAAACATTAATATTGATGGTATTAAGAATAAGATTAGAGAACTATTTAATTTAGAACAAATTGAAACTAGTGATTATAATTATTTGAGTAGTGCACGTTCTTTAGCTATTTTGAATCAAATAAGCGAAGCTATTATTGATGTAAATAATGGTATTGAGATGGGTGTTACTTTGGATATGATAGAAATTGATCTTAAAAATATTTGGAATTTACTTGGTGAAATAATTGGTGAAAGTTATGAAGAGGAATTAATTGATGAGTTATTTAGTAGATTTTGTGTTGGAAAATAACTCTATAGTCTTTGGTAAATGTTTGACTTGTACATGAAAATGTGTTAATTATATATTATAGGAGATGTTTATATGTATTGTAAGTATTGTGGTTCAAAATTAAAAGATGATGCTGATGTTTGTTTAAAATGTGGAAAATTTATTAAAGAAGAGATTAATCCAGTTAGTAAAAAAGTGAAAATTCCTGGCAAAGGTTTATCTATTGCTGGTATGATTTTGGGTATTTTTGCAATTTTACTTATGATGGGAGAGTTTGATTCTATATCTGATTTTGAAGCTGAACTTCCTTTTGTTTATACGAATACTCAATTTGCTTTATTTATTTTTAATTATTTGTTTATGGATTTCTTATTTATTTGTACAGGTCTTGCTTTATCGATAGTAGGGTTTACAAAAAATAAAAATGGTTTTAATATTTCTGGTATGATATTAAATGGTATTTCATTATTTTTATTATTTGTTTTATTCTTACTTTTAGCAGGAACTTATTAGAATCTTTTGATTCTTTTTTTATTGTTAAATGTTTAAAAAGATAGTATAATACATAGGACGAAAGAAGTGGGTGAACTTTATGGATTATGAAATTATTGTAGTTGGTGGTGGTCATGCTGGATGTGAAGCGGCTTTGGCTAGTGCTAGAAAAGGTCATAAAACTTTATTAGTGACTGGTAATATTAAAAATATTGCGGATATGCCTTGTAATCCATCTATTGGTGGTAGTGCTAAGGGAATTGTTGTTCGTGAAATTGATGCTTTAGGCGGGGAAATGGGACGTAATGCTGATAAGAGTTTATTGCAGATAAAAATGCTTAATAGTGGTAAAGGTCCTGCTGTTAGGGCACTTCGTGCTCAAGCTGATAAGATTACTTATCCTAAAGAAATGCTTAAAACTTTAGAATCTACTTCTAATTTAGAAATCTTAGAGGGTTTAGTGGAAGATTTAATTGTTTCTGACAATAAAGTCGAAGGGGTTGTTTTAGAAGACGGTAGAAAGATAAGTTCTTTAGCGGTTGTTTTAACTACTGGAACTTATATGAAAGCGGATATTTTAGTTGGTGATACTAGAAGAAGGGAAGGACCTCATGGGGAAAAGCCTTCTAATCATTTGAGTGATAATTTAGCTAAACTTGGTTTTGACATTAAAAGACTTAAAACTGGAACTCCTCCTAGAATTGCGAAAGATTCTATTGATTTTTCCCAAACTAGAATAGAAAATGGAGATAGTGTATATCATACATTTAGTTTTGATTTAAAGCCTTTTTATGATATTGATGAGCAAATTCCATGTCATTTGATTTATACTACTAATGAAACTCATAATATTATTAATGATAATTTAAGTAAGTCTAGTATGTATGGTGGACTGGATGATATTAAGGGTGTTGGACCAAGATATTGTCCTTCTATTGAGGATAAGGTAGTTAGATTTGCGGATAAGGAAAAGCACCAATTATTTTTGGAGCCTGAAAGTTTATTTTACGATGATATTTATATTCAAGGTTTTTCTACTTCGATGCCTTATGATGTTCAAGAAAAAATGGTTCATAGTTTACCTGGACTTGAGAATGCAGAAATTTTAAAATATGCTTATGCGATTGAGTATGATTCTATTTATCCAACGCAATTAAAACAATCTTTAGAGACTAAAAGAATAGAAAATTTATTTACGGCTGGTCAAATTAATGGTTCTAGTGGATATGAAGAGGCTGCTTGTCAGGGATTAATTGCTGGTATAAATGCGGCTTTGAAACTTGAAGGAAAAGAACCTTTAGTTTTAAAAAGGGATGAGGCTTATATTGGCGTATTAATTGACGATTTAGTTACTAAAGGGATAAGGGATCCTTACAGATTACTTACTTCTCGTGCAGAATATAGATTATTACTTCGTCATGATAATGCGGATATAAGACTTAGAGAACGTGGCTATAATGTTGGTTTAATTGATGAAGGACATTATCAAAAATTCTTGGATAAGAAAAGTAATATTGCTAAATTAATTGAAGAATTAAAATTAAAAAAGGTTACTCCTAGTGATAATGAGTTTTTGCTTAGTATTGGTACTACTGAAATTAAAGATGGTCTTACTTTATTTAATTTACTTAAAAGACCTGAGGTTAAGATTGATAGTTTAGTTAGATTTTTATCTTCTGATTATAGTGATGATGTTTTAGAACAGGCTGATATTTCTATTAAATATGAAGGTTATATTGCGAAAGCTATGAAGGAAGCTTCAAAAATGAAGGATCTTGAGGATAAAAAAATTCCTGATGATATCAACTATGATGCGATGCATAATTTGGCTAGTGAAGCGAAACAAAAACTTAAAGAAGTTAGACCTACTTCTTTGGGTCAAGCTCTACGTATTAGTGGGGTTAATCCTGCTGATATATCAATTTTGATGATTTATTTAAAGAGGGATTACCATGGATAGAGAGATATTTATTAGTGAAGTTAAAAGGTTAAATATTGATTTGACTGAAGAAATGCTTCAACAGTTAGAAAAATATTATGAATTATTAGTTGAGTGGAATGAAAAAATTAATTTAACGGCGATTACTGATAAAAATGATGTTTATTTAAAGCATTTTTATGATAGTTTAACTTTATGTAAGATTATTGACTTAAATGATGTGGATAGTTTATGTGATATTGGAACTGGTGCGGGTTTTCCTGGCATTGTTTTGAAAATTTGTTTTCCGCATTTAAAACTTACTTTAGTTGATGCTTTAAATAAAAGAATTAATTTTTTGAAATTGGTTTGTGATGATCTTGGTTTATCTGATGTAGAGTGCATTCATGCTAGAGCTGAAGAATATGCTTTAAAAAATCGCGACTTATTTGATGTTGTAACTGCTCGTGCGGTTGCCCCTTTGAATATTTTACTTGAGTATTCTATTCCTTTGGTTAAGAAAAATAAATATTTTATTGCTTTAAAGGGTAATGAAGAAGTATCTGAAAGTAAAAATGCTTTGAAGGTTCTTAATTGCAAAGTGGTGGATGAAAATAAATTTTTATTGCCGCTTGAAAATAGTAATCGTACAATTATTAAGATTCAAAAATTGGGAAATATTTCCGGGAAATATCCTAGAAGGTTTGCAGAAATTAAGAAAAAGCCTTTATAAATAAGGGAAAACTTTAGTTTTTATATTAAAGTTTTTTTTATTTGCAAAAAAATGTTGAATTATTTCCCAAAAAATAGTATGATAAATATAAAAGAATAGAAGGGAGGGGTACTTTATGTATGAATATGGCAATTTGACGTCTTTAAATATTGAAGATGTATTACCAAATAGATTTCAACCTCGTATTCATTTTGATGAAAATAAGTTGAATGAACTTGCTGAATCTATTCGTAAGTATGGTGTTATTCAACCTATTGTTGTGCGTCAAATTGGCGATAAGTATGAAATTATTGCTGGTGAAAGAAGATATAAAGCTAGTAAAATTGCAAATAAAAGTACTATCCCTGCTATTGTTATTAACTTAAATGATAAAGAAAGTGAAGAAATTGCTTTACTTGAAAATGTTCAAAGACAAAATTTAACTCCAATTGAAGAGGCTGTATCTTATAAAAGAATTTTAGATATGGGCTATATTACGCAAGCTCAATTAGCGGAAAAATTAGGTAAAACACAATCTACGATTGCGAATAAGGTAAGATTACTTAACTTAGATGATCAAGTTCAGTATGCTCTTTTGAATGGAAAAATTTCGGAAAGACATGCAAGATCTTTACTTAGAATTCATGATAAAAATATGCAAATAGAAATGCTTAATAAAATTATAAATGAACGTCTAACTGTTAAGAAAACAGACGATGCGATTAAAGAATTATTAGGGGATAAGGATGTTTTGCCTATGGATAATAGTGAAGTTAAAGTAACTGAAACTCAGGTTAACAATCAATTTTTAGAATTATCAAATGAGCTTGATAGTCAGGAAGCGGAAAAGGTTAAAGTTCCTTTTGTTAAAAGTGAACCAGTAGAAGATTTATTTAGTGAAAACGAGCCTATTAAAAAGCCTGTTAGGGCTGTGGCTAGAGGTAGTCATGAAATTATTAGGGTTAGTTTACCAAAGGATTTAGAAGAAAAACTTATGAGAAAGGATGAAAAGGGTATGGATATAGATAGAATTATGCGTGAAGCTCAAGATATTAATGCGCCGCAAGAAAATAAAGATATTTCGAATTTAATGAAACAAGATAATCCTGTTTCTAATGCTTTTGAAACTAGTGTTCCAGTAGAACCTGTGATTAATCCTGAGCCTCAAACTCAAGAAGAAGTTAATGAAATTCCTTTAGTAAATGAAGAACAAAATAAATTTATTAATTTTAGTGGAATTGTACAACCTGAAGAAGCTCCAAAACCAGAGCCAGTTGTTACTAATGAAGTAAGTTTTGACAGTATTTTTAATCAAACTCCGGTTGATTTACAGCCAGTAAATCCAGAGCCTGTAATGGTTGTTGGAAATATTAATGAAAGTGAATCTAATTTTAATGAAATGAAAACTGAAACGCCTAATGTTGTTGAACCAGTAGCTAATAATGAGTCTATGAGTATTGCTGAGGCTGTTCAAAAAGCTATGAATTCAAAAGCACCTGAAGAACCTGTTTCTATGACTGAGTCTACAAGTATAAATGAGGTTGTGGCTGAAACTCCTAATAATACAGAACCAATTAATGAGGTGAATCAATCTTCACTTTACAATGAATTAGTTCAACCTGAAATGTCTGTAAAGCCAGAGCCAATTCAACAATTTGAGCCTCAACAACCGGTAGTACCTGAACCTATGCCAGAACCAGTTCAAACATTTGAGCCACAAGGACAAATTAATCCAGAACCAATGATGACGCAACCTGCGGAATCTACTATGGTTCCTCCAGTAGCTGTTTCTGAACCTACTGTTGACACTATTCCAGTTCCACCAATGGCTCCAATTGAACCAGTGGCTGCTCCAGTGATAGAGACTCCAAGTGAACCTAGTGTTGTTCAGCCAGTTGTTACTCCAGAACCTATTAATGTAAATCCTGCACCAAGTTTTGAAACTGCACCTGCGGAACCGGTTATTACGGATATTCCATCATCAGACATTTTAGAAGCACCTACTGCAGAAACTATGGCAAGCAATGTAACTGAAAATGTTGTTAGTGCTCCAGCAAATGATAACAATTTTATCGAAGTTATTCGTTTGATTAGAAATTGTGCGGATGAAATTGAAAAATTAGGTTATAAAATTGATGTTGATGAAATTGATTTAGGAAATAGTTATCAAGCAAACTTCAAAATTGATAAACAATAGAGTTCTTAGTTGAACTCTTTTTCTATGTTTTAAAATGTGTTATAATGCGTTAAAGGACTGATTTTATGAGCGAAAAATTATATGATAGAATTAGATTAGAGTATGGTGATGAGGTTGGTAAAGATATTATAGATGGCCTTTCTTTTCGAAATGTTACTTTAAGGATAAATACTAGTAAGACTAGTCTTGATTTTATTAAAAATGAATTAACTGATTTAGGAATTAATTTTAGGGAAGTTTCTTGGTATAGTGATGCATTAATTATTGATGGGGTTAGGGAAGATTCTATTAAGAAGCTTCCGATGTATGAAGATGGTTTAATTTATTTACAAAGTTTATCTTCAATGATACCTCCTCTTGTTTTGGAACCTAAAGAAGGTGAATCTATTTTGGATATGGCTGCTGCTCCTGGTGGGAAAACTACGCAAATGGCAAATTTATCTAATAATAAGGCTTTAATTATGGCTTTGGAAAAAAATAAAATCAGAGCTGAAAGACTTAAATATAATATTAAAAAACAAGGTTCTAAAAAGGTAAGTGTAGTTGTAAAAGATGGAAGGAATTTAGATGAGTTTTTTACTTTTGATAAAATTTTATTAGATGCGCCTTGTAGTGGTAGTGGGACTTTGAATTGCAATGATGATTCTATTTCTAAGGTATTTTCTTTTGATTTAGTTAGTCGTTCGGTAAAATTTCAGAAGGAATTGTTGGAATCTGCGATTAAGCATTTAAAAAAAGATGGAGAAATTGTTTATTCTACTTGTTCTATTTTAAAAGAGGAAAATGAGGATGTATTGAATTATATTGTGGAAAAGTATGATGTGGAAATAGTACCTATTGATATGCCTTTATTTGATGGTATTCCTTTATTGCCTGTTAATATTAAAGGAACTATTTGTGTTTGTCCAAATGAATTATATGAGGGATTTTTTGTAGCTAAAATAAGGAAAAAATAAATATATTTATAATTTTGATTTATTGGGAATAAGGGGTGTCTTTATTCCTTGTTTTAATAATATAAAAATGGTAAAATATAATAACAGATTATTCAGCTTTGAAAGGAGGGATATTATGTTTAATTTGGTGTCTTCATATAAGCCTAGTGGAGATCAACCGCAGGCTATTGAAAAATTAGTAGATGGTATTAATAATGGTAAAAAAGAACAAGTTTTATTAGGGGCAACAGGGACGGGAAAAACTTTTACGATTGCGAATGTTATAAAGGAAATTAATAAACCTACTTTAGTACTTGCGCATAATAAGACTTTAGCGGGACAATTATATTCGGAATTTAAGGAGTTATTTCCTGATGATTATGTATGTTATTTTGTTTCATATTATGATTATTATCAACCGGAAGCTTATGTAGCTAAAACGGATACTTATATTGAAAAGGATGCTGCTATTAATGATGAAATTGATGAGCTTAGGCATTATGCGACTTCAGCTTTATTAAATAATAAAAATGTTATTGTTGTGTCTTCTGTTTCTTGTATTTATGGTATTGGTGAAATTGAAGAGTATCGTAATAAAATGCTTTCTTTAGCGACTGGGGAAACTGTTGATAGGGATAAGGTAATTGAAAAACTTATTGAAATGCTTTATGAAAGAAACAATATTGATTTAAAGAGGGGTTCTTTTAGAGTTCGTGGGGATGTTTTGGAAGTAGTTCCTGTTAACCAGCATTCTAAGGGAATACGTGTAGAATTTTTTGGCGATGAAATTGATAGAATTAGTGAGTTTGATATTGTAACTGGCGCTATTGTTGGGGATAAAAAAACGATTACCTTATTTCCAGCTAGTCACTTTGTTACGAGTGAAGAGAAACTAAAATTAGCTATCCAAAATATTAAAAAGGAACTTGATGAGCAGCTTGATAAATTTAAGTCTGAAAATAAGTTACTTGAATATCAAAGACTTATGGAAAGAACTAATTATGATATTGAGATGCTGTCAGAAACTGGTTTTTGTAGGGGTGTTGAAAATTATTCTAGGCATTTGGCTTTACGTGGCCCTGGAGAAACTCCTACTACTTTAATTGATTTTTTTGGCGATGATTTTCTTTTAGTTGTCGATGAATCACATGTTACTTTACCACAGGTTAGAGCGATGTATAATGGTGACCAAGCTCGTAAAAAGGTATTGGTTGATTATGGCTTTAGGTTACCTAGTGCGATGGATAATCGCCCTCTTAAATTTGATGAGTTTGAGAAAAAACTTGATAAAATTATTTATATTTCGGCTACACCTGGAGATTATGAACTTGAAAAGTGTCATAATGAAGTTACTGAGCAAATTATTAGGCCGACTGGTTTACTTGATCCATTAATAGAGGTTAGACCGACTAAAAATCAAATTGATGATTTGGTTGATAGAATTAGGGCTCAAATAGATAAGAATGAGAGAACTTTAATTACAACTTTAACTATTAGGATGGCGGAAGAACTTACACAATATCTTAAGAAAATTGATATTAAGGTTGCTTATTTACACAATGAGATTAAAACTTTGGAACGTACTAGAATTATTCGTGATTTAAGACTTGGTAAATATGATGTGGTTGTTGGAATAAACTTATTAAGGGAAGGTATTGATATTCCTGAGGTTAGTTTAATTGCAATTATGGATGCGGATAAGCAAGGTTTTCTTCGTAGTGAAAGAAGTCTTATTCAAACTATTGGTAGGGCAGCTCGAAACGCGGATGGTCGTGTTGTTATGTACGCTGATTATATTAGTGATGCGATGAGTAAGGCGATTTGTGAGACGGAAAGAAGAAGATCTATTCAGGAAGCTTATAATAAAGAACATGGTATTGTTCCGAAAACTATTGTTAAGGAAATTAGAGATGTTATTTCTAATAAGGCTGAGGTGAAGGAAGAAAAACCAGCTGAGATGAGTAAGCAAGAGAAGGCTAAACTTATGATTAATATTGAAAATGAGATGAAGGAAGCGGCTAAAAATCTTGATTTTGAACGTGCGATGGAATTACGTGATATTTTATTTGAACTTAAGAGTGAATAATTATGATATAATATAAAAGAATATATTTGGAAATGGGTGAATTTTGTGAAGAATAAACTACTTTCGAGAGATAATTTATATAAAATTTGTAATTGGGTATTTAGTATGGTTGCTTATGCGGTTATTTTAATCATTACGTCTTTGATTTTTAATGATACCTTATATATAGATAATGCTTATTATGGATTGTGGAGCTTAGTGGCGGCTGTTATTATTTATCTTTTTAATAAAACAATTAAGCCTTTACTTGTATGGCTTACTATTCCAATTACGGGTATTACGTTGGGCTTGTTTTATCCATTTATTAATTTGATTATTTTAAAAATTGTTAGTGTTATTTTATATCCTCATTTTCAAATTTATGGTATTTGGTTTGCAGTTTTGGCAGCGGTTTTAATTTCTACTTTGAATGTTCTTATGGATACTTTGGTTTTAGAAAAAATAAAAGGAAGGGGTAAAGCATATGAATCCAACAATTGATTTAGGATTTATTAGTATTCATTATTACTCTTTGTTTTTGTTTTTGGCAATTATTATTGGTGGTCAGTTAGTTATTAAGGAAGCTAAAAAGTTTGGCTTTAATGAAGATTTTATTTGTAATTTATTATTTATGACTATAATAATTGGGATTATAGGCGCACGACTTTACTTTGTAATATTTCACTTTGATTATTATGCTTCTCATCCTTTGGAAACTTTTGAATTTTGGAGGGGTGGTTTAGCTATTCATGGCGGAATTATTGCAGCTTTGATTTTTATTATTATTTATTTACGTAAGAAAAAAATTAATGTTTTATTAATTTTAGATTTTATTGTTGTTGGTCTTATTATTGGGCAGGCAATTGGAAGATGGGGTAATTTCTTTAATGGTGAAGCTCATGGACCTGAAACTACTTTAAGTCATTTACACGATATGTTTGTGCCTGAATTTATTATTAATGGGATGAATATTGGTGGTACGTATTATATTCCAACTTTCTTTTTTGAGTCTTTATGGTGTTTATTAGGGTTTATTGTTTTACTTCTTTTTAGAAGATGGAGTAAAAACAAGGTTGGAATGGTTACTAGTTTATATTTAGTGTGGTATGGAATAGGAAGATTTTTTATCGAGGGACTGCGTACTGATAGCTTGATGTTATTTAATCTTAAAGTGGCACAATTTGTGTCGCTTACAATGGTTATTTGTGGAATTGTTTTATTTGTATTTTCATATAAAAGAAGTAAATATTATAGGGAGGCTGATTAGTTTGGATTATAATACGATTGTTATTGGTGCTGGACCGGCTGGTTTGTCGGCGGCTTTATATTTAAAAAGGGCTGGCCTTTCAGTATTACTTATTGATAAGGATGCTCCTGGTGGTCAAATGCTGAAAACTAGTGTGGTTGATAATTATTTAGGTTTTGAATCGATTAATGGGGCAGAACTTGCTTTAACAATGTTTAATCACGTTAAGAAAGAGGGTATTCCATTTGAATTTTCTGAAGTAACTGAGGTAAATAGGGATGGATATCTTGTGGTTAAAACTAGTAATAAAGAATTAAAATGTAAAAATGTAATTATTGCGACTGGTAGGATTCCTTCAAAACTTAATTTGCCTGGTGAAGATTCTATTAGAGGTATCAGTTATTGTGCGACTTGTGATGGAGCTTTTTACAAGGATAAAGTTGTTGGTGTAGTTGGTGGTGGAAATTCGGCTTTAACTAATGCTTTATATCTATCTGATTTATGCAAGCAAATTTATGTTTTTGTTAGAAGTGATTTAAGGGCTCATGATGATGTTATTCAGAAAGTGTTATCTTGTGATAATATTACTATTTTGAAGGGCTGCGAGATTAGTGAATTTATTTCTAAGGATAATAGTTTAACTGGGGTTATTTTAAAGGACGGCAAACAAATTGAATTAGAAGGTTTATTTGTTGCGATTGGAGGTAAGCCACAGGCTGATTTTATTTCTGATCTTGAGAATGAAAATGGGTATATTATTGTTAATAAGCATATGGAAACATCGGTTAAAAATGTATATGCATGTGGTGATGTTATTTCTAAGGATTATTATCAAATCATTACAGCGGCTAGCGATGGTGCGGTAGCGGCTTTAAGTATAAAAGCAGGTGAATAGAATGAAGAAAAATAAAATTGCTGTTTTAGGCGGCGGAACTGGAATGAGTATTTTACTTAGTGGATTAAAAAAATTACCTTTTGATATTTCGGCGGTTGTTACTGTTAGTGATGATGGCAGAAGTACCGGGAGATTAAGGGAAGAATTTAATATTCTTGCGGTTGGTGATATTCGTAAGGTTTTAATAAGTTTATCTGAGGAAGAGGAAGATGTAAAAAAATTACTTGATTATCGTTTTAAGACGAATAGTGATTTGAATGGTCATCCGGTTGGTAATTTATTATTAACTGGGGCGAAAGAAATTACTGGTAATATGTCTGATGGAATTGAACTTTTGAATTCGATTCTTAAATTAAGGGGTAAGGTTTTACCGCTTACTGAGGACAATGTTGTTTTGATGGGTCAAATGGAAGATGGTGATATTGTCGAGGGTGAACACAATATTACTGAAGATTATCGTGTGATAAATTCTGTTTTTTACAAGGAAAAACCAATTGTCAATCCTGATGTTTTAAAGGCTATTAGGGAATCTGATGCGATTGTTTTAAGTATGGGTAGTTTATTTACTAGTATTATTCCAAATTTAATTTGTGATGAGGTTAGGGAAGAAATTGAAAAAAGTAAGGCTAAAATCATATATGTTTGTAATATTATGACCCAACCGGGAGAAACTGATAATTTTCTTGTTAGTCATCATATTAAATTACTTAATAGTTATTTAGGTAATAGAAAAGTAGATGCGGTTGTTGTGAATAATGGTGTGATTAGTCCTGAAATTATTGAAAATTATGCTACTTCTGAGGAAAAAGATTTAGTGGAAGTGGATTATGATAATATTAAAAAATTAGGGGCGGATATTATTGAGGATAATTATGTTTTGATTGAAAACAATATTATTAGGCATAATGCTTTGAAGGTATCTGTTAATCTTTTATCTTATTTGATGAGTTAAAGTAGAAGTTTTCTTCTATTTTTCTTTTATACGTGTTATAATATTTTGGTAGAAAAAGGTGGTTTTTATGTCTTTTACAAGTACGGTTAAGGATGAACTTAGTAAGCTTGAAGATGATGAAATGACTAGAATTTCAGAGTTATCTGGAATTATCCACAGTAGTGCAGTTATTGATGACAGTATTGTTATTACAACTGAAAATAATAGTGTGGCTAGAAAAATTTTTTCTTTGATTAAAGATATTTTTGATGTTCACCCTAAAATTACTGTTAGAAGGGGATATAATTATAATAAAAAAATGTTATATATTTTGGAAATAAAATCTAAAGTGGATTTGATTTTGAATTCTTTGGGTATTGATAAGGATGAACCAGAAGATTTTATTTTAGCTGATGATGAATTATCACGTGCTTATCTTCGTGGGGTATTTATGATGAATGGAAGTATTAATGATCCTAAAACGTCTAGATATCATTTGGAATTTAATTTAGGTAATGAAAAATATGCTTATTATTTGAATGATCTTTTAAATGAATATAAGTTAAATAGTAAGGTTTTACACCGTGACAATAACTATATGGTTTATATAAAAGAGGCTGAAAAAATTGGTGATTTTTTAAGAATGGTGGGAGCTTTTAAGGCTGTACTTTATTATGAGGATATTAGAATATATAGAGATCATAAGAATATGACTAATCGTTTAAATAATTGTGAGCAAGCTAATGTTGATAGAATTATTGAAACGGCTAATAATCAAATGAATGATATTGAACTTCTTAAAGAAAAAGATTTGTTTGATTTATTAGATGAAAGGGAGCAGGTGGCTTGTAATTACAGGGAAAAGTATCCTGATGCTTCTTTATTAGAACTTAGTGAAATTATTAGTTTGGAAACTGGCAATAAAATAACTAAATCAGGTTTATATCATAGATTTAATAAGATAAAAGAATTGGCTAAAAAAATAAGAGATAGGGAGCCTTAAATAAGAATCTTTATCTCTTTTTAGTCTTTAATTATTTTTTATCTAGGAAAAATATCTATTTAGGTATTTTTTTCTTTTTTTGGTAAAGACTTTAAATCGATTTTATAGTATAATGGTAATA
>CANRSQ010000001.1 GCA_947642475.1 uncultured Mycoplasmatota bacterium | reverse complement strand
CCTGTATATTTTGCTATAACATCTATCCCTATATTATCTTTTATCATATTTTTAGCAATTTCTATTCCCTTTTGTTTAGAGCCTTGTTCAATACCTTGCTTGGTACCTTCCTCTAAACCACGACTATGCATAGTATTGGCCCATATCTCATGTTCATTTTCAATCGCAATCTCTTCAGTAATCTTTGGATCAAAATTTAATTTCTTAACATTCTTGGCTATCTTTTCCATTAACCTGTCACCTCTACTTATTTCATCCACTTCTTTTATCGTAGGCGCTGCCAATAATAGTAAAAATGGATTTTCGTTTTCTACATTTTTACTATACCATAATTCCAGGTAATAATCCATGTTTATATTCACTATTTTAAACTTATCTTCAAATATTCTCTCACCAGTTTCCTCATCTTTTACATAAAATTCTAACCTCTTCTTTTTACTTATATCAAACGGTAAATACTTGTTTAAATTCCATGTTAGATTTAACTGTATATGCCTTTGTAATTTAGTATAATCATTTGTTTTTTCTAAATTACTTGAAATTAATTTACAAAAATATAAAAAATTTCTAATATATAAATCTTTTTTATACGCACTATTAACTTCAACATTAATCACTTCATTTTTAGTATAAACAACTAAATCTAATATTTTTCTTCTTTCTGTTATTTTTTCTACTGGCATTTCAGTATTTGCCAAAAAAACATCTTCAACTTTCAATTCTAAAGTTTCTTCTAATAATCTTTTTAAAGTTTCTTTAACGTTAAAAACATTTTTAAAAATAATATCATTATTTAATACTTCAAACTTCTTTACTTCACTTTTTTCTTCAATCATATTATCCTCCTTGTAATTTATTTAGTGCATAGCTAAGCTCCCTTTTTATAGAAGAAACTTTTTTCTTACATCATCTCCATCTAGAAGGTAAAATCTACCTTCATATATATCCTACGTTTTTTTATAGGTGGATTCCTGCAAGCATTTGAAAAAAATTACATTTTTTTACATTTTTCTTAACATTTATCAAAAAAAATTAAAAATTACCTAAAAAGAATATATTTATATTTTTTTGAATCAAAAGTAACAATATAGAAAAATAAGCCGAAATGTTGTAAAATATATGTATATTTTAAAAGGAGTGAGCATAAATGATTTTATTTCAAAAAAAGTATAATAAACCATTAAATCAAATAGTTCATGTTCTATTGCATAAAGAAATATATAATTCTTCACAAGATGTAGGAGATTTAATTGATGAAGTAGTACCAAAATACTTGCGAAGAGAACAATTTTTAAAATGTAAAAAACATTTGAACAATTATATTCATGGACCGAAGACACTTTTAATCATGATTTTACCCCGTTCCATCAAATAATACTTTATTATTTTCTAAAATACCAATCTAAAAAATACCAAAACAATATTCCTTCAGAATATTATAATAAATCCCTTAATGAAGAAATTAAAAAAAGTTTAAGTTATAATTTGAGAAAATCTGGTAAATCATATTCAAAAAATCAAGAACAAAATTTTCATAATATAAATTGGATAATAGGCAACATTTTTGACAATTTCGAATTTTTAAAAATGGAAACTTTGTATTATCAAGATAACTTAATAGACTATTTATTACGTGATTCAGAATTTTTAAAAACTTATTTTGACATTTTACCACTCCAAATACAAGAAGAATTTCGCCCAAATATAAATATTGACTTAGAAATTCAAAACTTACTAGAATTCATAAATCAAAATATGACAAATGGAAATCTATCTTTTATGTTTTGGAATAACGATAAAGAATTAGATGAAAATCAAATACAAGTTGTTTTAGAAAATATTATCGAAGCATATTTTTATAATCAAGATATAGACATCACACGAGAATCATTAGTAGGAAACGGACAGATAGACTTTAAGTTTTATAAAAACAAAAACGAAAAAATACTATTTGAAATCAAAAAAGCTAGTCACCCAAAACTAAAATCAGGTTTTGAAACCCAAATAGTACAATATATGAAATCTATAGAGTGCAAAAAAGCTTATTATTTAATTATTTGCTTCACAGATAAAGATTATGAAAAAGTCCTACAATTTATAAAAACGATTAAAATAACAAACGAGTATCATCAAGCTATCACTGTTTCAATTTTGGATGCCAGAATAAATAATAAAAAAATAAAATTAACAAATAAAATTTTATTAAATAAAAAAATTCTAGCAAAAATAGATAAATACTTTTCTTATCTTAAAACAATTAATAAATGTTTTGATAAAGAAAGTATAAAAGAATACTTAAATAATATAAAAGAAAACTTTCATCAAATAAAAAATGAGGAGTTAAAACAAGAGTATTTAAAAAGAGTAAATGAAATTTTCAGTCAAAACACAAACATTAGATTCTATCAAGAATATTTATCAAATCAAGAAAAATTCTATGAAATTATTAAGCCAAAAGAATCACTAAACAACTTTATTATTCATATGTTAGGAAATGTAAGCGAAGAAAATATAGATACAGTTACAAATCATGCAAACCTTTTATTAGATTCTATTATACCTGATGAAAATGCTGAATTAATAACTAAAAAACAGATAAAAGAAATATTTGAATTTATAAAAATAAAAACGCCAAAACTGTATGATATGTTTAAAAAAATATATATTCATATATACCTATTTGATTATAAAGAAAAAGAATTCAGTAATTTATACTCTCCATCACTAAACTTTCAAGATTTTACAATACTTTTCTTTAAAGACCCAGCTAGTAATCAAATATATGATTTCTTTTATAAATTAGGTTTATTATATTGTTCATACCTAACAAAAGATGATTATAAAGTCCCTAAAGATTTTGAACAATTTTTAGACAAAAATATTAGTAAATATGATTACTCAAAACTTTTCGCCATTTCATTTGCCCACTATCTGATGTCAAATTCAAAATATCAAACATATTTTCCTATTAATAAGCCACTATCAAAAATCTGTGAAAATTATTTTGATAATTTACTATAATAAGAAAGGAGAAAAAATAACATGATTATCTTTCAAAACGGTTGTGATAAAACATATAACTATATCATAAATAGAATGTTAAAACTAGAAATAATGAATGAATATATGGAAGAACAAATAGAAGAAATAGTTCCAAAATTTCTAGTACGTGAACAGTTTCAAAAATGTAAGCAAACATTTGAAGATCTATTTAATTGGTCAAAAGACAATGTTCCGCATTATTTAGATGCTTTCCACGAATATATCCTTTATTATTTTTTAGAATATTTAGATTTCATAAAAACTGAAGACGATATAATAGAAGAGGATACAATCAATTATTTTTTTGATAAAAAAAGTCATGAATTAATAGATCACGCTGCCAAAGAAGAACTAAAAGAAATAGATTCGGCTGAAATGCTTTTTAGTACTAAAAAAGAAGAATTAGAGTTTTTAAAAAGTAAATATTATAATTTTCATGAATATAGTGATAACTTATTTAGAGATTTAGATTTTTTAACAATAGATAAAATTTATAATCTATATTATGAAGGCAATAGTAGGTTAATAAATCAATTAAGAATAAATTTGGATCATCACTTTGAATTATTACCCCTAGATATCCAAGCAAAATACAAAACCGCACATATTACACTTTCTAACGAAGTGTTTGCCTTAGTTTGTTATATATCAGACAAATTAAAAAACGGAAGCCTTAATAAACTATTTCACACAAATGAAAACATGAGTCAACAACAAATACAAATAATCATAGATAACTTAATGACCGCATATTATAGTGGTTGGGAACTAGAGATATTTTGGAAAAGTAAAATAATAGGCCCTATAATTAGATTTGAAATTTGGAAAAGATTTCACGAAAATAAAAAAATATTATTTGAAATAGTAAGACCGTCAGAAATAAAATTAGATAAAGAATTTGAAAAAACATTAAATGATAAAGCTATAAAATATCAGAATGCTTTTTTCGCTCTTCTTTGTATTAACGAAGAAGATTACAATTTAGCCCAAAAATTTATAGATGATTTTATTTGGGTAAGACACGAAAATTATGTTATGCAAAGTTACCTTAACGTAGAAGTGTATGATGCTAGAAAAAGAGAAACTGCTTCAAAATTAGATTAAGTCCTAGAAATATATAAATTTTACATACAAATAGTAAAGAAAATAACGATAAATATTGACAAACAAGCAAAAATTAAGTATCATTATAACATAAAGAGGAGGAAATGAGAAATGGAAATATTAGTTAATAATGCAGATTTAGTAAACACTTTAGCAGTGACTATGACGGATGCTTGTAAAGATATACCACAACCAGTGTTTGCGGTTGTTGGAACAATAATTATGCTTATACAAGTAGTTGCACCAATTTTATTAATTATTTGGGGTATGATTGACTTCGCTAAAGCTGTTATTGGTGGAGACGAAGACAAAATTAAAGCAGGACAAAAAACATTTATTAAAAGATTAATTGCTGCTGTAATCTTATTCTTAGTAGTTACAATTGTTAAATTATTGCTTAATTTAGTTGGGACAATTACCAGCGATCCAGGTGATGGTTATAAAGTCGACGATAATAGTATTTGGACATGTGTTAATGGATTCCTTACAGGAAGCAAACCACAGTAAACTAAAATTATCTTTAGAAAGCGGGGATTTAAATGCTAGAATTATTTAATATACTAGATAGCCTTACAGAAAACACTACATTATGTGCTGGAATAGAAGTTCCAGATACATTATTCAATGTAGTTGCGACTATTATTAGAATGATTAAAATAGTTGTACCAATTTTATTAATTATTTGGGGAATGCTTGATTTTGCTAAATCAGTAGTTGCCAAAAAAGAAGATGATATTAAAAAATATCAAAAGTCTTTTGTATCTAGACTTATCTCTGCTATATTAGTATTCTTAGTTATTACTATCGTTCAGCTTGTTGTAAACCTACTTGCTGGCGTTGAAAGAGAATCAAATACTGATGGTGAAAACCCAGAAGATATTTGGTCTTGTAGTAAAAAATTTATCAATGGTGTAGAACCAAACGATACTAATGATGAAAAAGAATCTGCTAATTAATAATAAAATTTGAAAAAGCTTCAATATTTGTTTATTGTTGCTTTTTTTTATGTTATAATGTATATGTGAAAATATACATTATAGGGAGTTGCTTATATGAATAATAATATCTTAAAAACATTAATTGTTGGTTTTTTGCTGTTTTTTAGTGCGCTTTTTCTTGAATTTGATGTAGTTAAAGCTGCGTCATGCGCAACAAACTTAAAAGACGAAAATGGCAATGCTATTTTTACTGATGGGGATCAATGTTATAATAACGCCTCAAAAATGGATACTGGATATGCACTTTGCTATTACTATTTTGATATACCTACAAGAAAAGAAAAAAAAGTATATCCTAAGGCTCCTACATTAAATAGAGAAGTGCAAATGTATAGACATGTTGACATACAAATTCAAGTTACTAAAAATAGTAGCAGCAAAAAGGTTGATACATACTATGCATCTAGTATGACCACTAGATGTTCTAATGAATATGAAGCGGGAAAAGATCACGGAAATATGATTAATGATTCGAATTGCAGAGTTAAATTTCCATCGATTACAGACGAAAAAAAAATATTCGGAAAATTTCAAAACGCTGATAAATGGCAATGCCCATCTTCTATCCAAATAACTTATGGAAATATGGTGAACGGAAATGTAAGCGCTGCCAATATGCAATTACAAGGTAATGGAACCAATACTATTACAGCGTACCTTTGGAAAAATGCAAGTGACAACAGCAAAACCGTAGATTATGACAAGGGCAAAAACGTAGCTGTTGTTGCTGAAGGGGATGAAGATAAATATGCTAATATTTTAAATTGGGGAGAAAACAACAAGGAAGGTAAATATAGTGGATATACTAGCAATGATATTGGCTCTCCTTGTAGTGTGATTACTGGTGAAATTAAGGAATTAATTACTACTGTCTTATGGTTCATTGATATAGCCGCAATAATTCTGTTGATTGTAATGACTATAATCAATTTTATCCAAGCATTAACAGGCATGGATGATGAAAAACTAAGAAATACCTTTAAGTATTTTAGAACACGTATAATAGTGGTTGTAGTTTTGTTATTATTACCAACTATTGTAGGTGGAGTAATCGATTTTATAAACAAAGCAGCAGACGGAACTGTTGTGGTTGGTGAAGTTAAAGAAAATGGCGAACCAGGAGAACCATTCTGCTCTATCGATAAATAGTAAATAAAAGGAGGAAGTATTATGGGTGGTAATATATTAGAAGATTTACTGCGAACAGTGTTTTTTGCTATCGACAATGTTGTCTATTCGATAATTCCAATAATATATAAATTATTTATATATTTATCAGAAATCAATCTATTTTCTACCAATTCAGAATTGGGGGCATTAGTAAATAGGGTATATGTATTTTTGGGAATTTTCATGCTATTCAAAATAAGCTTTTCGCTATTGCAATACTTGATAGACCCAAACTCCTTTTCGGATAAATCAAAAGGGTTTGGAAAGCTTGTCACAAATGCTTTAGTTACAATGGTTTTATTAGTTTCTGTTCCTTTTATATTTGAGTTTGCTGTTGATTGGCAGGAAAAAATAGTTAAGAGTAATGCTATAGGTCGTTTAATGCTAGGTGAGAGTACAGGAGAAATAGTTCAAAACACAACTACAGATAAAGAAACCGGAAAGGAAATAGTATCATCACTAAATACAGATACAGTTTCAGAAATGGCAACCGATGTGCAATTTTTGATGTTTGGAGCATTTTTTTCTGTAAATCCTGATGCAATTGGAGAATGCAAAAATACCAATATTTTTGGAACAGTAGCCATGGCTTCTAATAAGAAATGTTTAGAAAAAATGCAAGAAGAATTTGAAAGTTCTAATAATGATATGGCTGCCGCAGGTGTAACATTACAAGATTTCTTTAAAACAGCGGAAGGAGATAATGTAAGTAGTTCACACAGAAAATTTAGTAACTTCGATAAATTATTATGGTGGAAAGTAGATGGGGAGTATGCTATTGATTATCTTCCGATAGTTTCAACAGTAGCAGGAATATATGTTGTATTTTTGCTTATAACATTTAGTATAGATATTGCTGTCAGGGCAATTAAACTTTGTTTCCTACAAATGATTGCACCGATTGCTATAGTTTCGTATATTGACCCAAAAGAATCAATTAGTAACGGAAAACTACATAATTGGATTAAAGAGTGTGCAACAACATATTTTTCGTTATTCTTAAGATTGGCTATAATATTCTTAGTAATGGTATTAATTTCTGCTATTGCTAGTGGAGTTTTAGCAGAAGGCGGATTTATTTCCAAACAAATTAATGATAATGAATATAATATTTGGATCTATTTATTCTTAATTATAGGGGCATTTATGTTCGCTAAAAAGGTTCCACAAATGATAGAAAGTATATTTGGAATAAAATCTTCTGGAGAATTAAATTTAAATCCGTTTAAAAATGCAGGAATGGCAGGACTAACAGGAGTCGCTGTCGGTGCTGGAGTTGGTGGAATAGCCAGCGGAATCGCCTCTGCAAGTGTAGCCCATGGTAATGGTGATAGTGCTATTAAAGCTTTAGGCTCAGGATTCTTAAAAGGAACCATTGGCGGAGGTTTACAAGGAAGAAAATGGGATGGTAAAGGTGCTGCCTCATTGCTTAGAACACCACTGGATGTTTCAGGTGAACTAGCAAGATATCAAGATGCAAAACACGGGACATCATTCCATAGCAGAGCTGCAGCCATGGGAGCACAACTAATAGGTGCTGTACAACCAGCAGAAATGATGAAAAAGCGTATAGAAAATGCTGACAGATTTAATAAACTGCACGAAAATGTCGCAAAAGGTATTTCATCAAAAGTTGGAAAAATGGGAGCCGGAAAGTTTAATTCATATAATAAAGATACGAAACGATTTAGTGATGCCGCTGAAATGGCAGCTTATAACACAATAGAAGGCTATAATCAACTAAATAAGCTTTATGAAAACGCAAAAGTCCGTGGTGACTACGACATGGTAACTGCTATTGAAAATGGAACTTATCAAGGTCAATTTGTTGGTGCCAATGGACAAGTCCTTGATTTTGCACAAACAAGCATTTTGGCTCAAAAAGATGCTGCTGAGGAGGCTCTATATTCTATGATGAATGGTGGTCACTTACAAAACGATACAGATTTAGAAACTATTCAAACTAATATCGACGCAATGCAAAGAATTTACAGTGAAAACAGAAATACAACCGAATTTGCCAATGTTGGAGATAATGCATTTGCTACTGTTGACAGTATGAATAAAGCTAATAAGCAAGTTAAATCAGCTAAAAACACTATTGAACAAAGTGGTAGATATGAAGACGCAACTCAATCTAAAGAAGCTGTTCATGCTAATACAATGTATAAGCATTTTACAGGTAGAAAATAAGAGGAATTTAATTAATGTTTAAAACAAATAGAAAAGCTTTTATAAAAGCTTCATTTGAAAATTTAATCGGTGGCCCACAATCAGGAGATTTATTTCCAAAAAAATTAGAAAGATTGCAAAAATGCAATAACACCTTTGACAAAATAAGTGAATTACTAGATGAAATAATTATCCATCATTGTGACTGTATAGAATACACTAGCAGACCAGCTAGTGTAGATAATAAATTTATAGAAATCCTTACAACCTTAGAAAGTGTTTATCGATGTGCTAAAGAACGCGGAGATATAGATATGATAGATTCAATCGAAAAAGGAACTTCTAAGTTTTCAATTCAAGAGCCAATATATAGCAATTATCTAAAAAGTGAAATCAAATCACTTACATTAGAAGAATTAAAGTTATTAGTAAAAAATATGCTTGTTTATTATATAATGACTAACCAATTAGAAAAGCAACCTGAAATTACAGAAATTATAAGCAATATCGAATATCTAAAACGCCAGATTGAAGAAAACAACCAAATAAAACAACTGTTTGAACAACCTATTGATTTTTCTTCATTTGAACAATTAAAAGCTGCAAATGATAAAATTGAGTTATACAAAATACAGTTAGAAAACAGTGATGAATATAGGCAAAGCGTTGCAGCTGCTCAAATGATTAGGGAAAGAAATATAAATAAACATATGAGAAGAAAATAAAAAGGGGATGAAATTATGGATTATTTAATACCTGCCAATTCAAAAAGATCATTGTTGATCTTTGGCCTATTTAAGCCGTTTGATTTGGCACTATTCGGAATAGGGATGGCAACCTCAATATTATTATTAATGATATTGAGTCCTGCAAATTTCTTGTTTGCAATGCTAGACCTAGCACCAGGATTAATTTGTGGATTCTTGGTGCTTCCAATTCCAAATTACCACAATACATTAAACGTAATAAAAGAAGTATATAAATTTTATACCACAAGGCAAAGATTTATATGGAAGGGATGGTGTGTTAAAGATGAGCTCAAACAGAAGTAAATATACAAGTGATTTTGTACCAGTAAAATCAATTGCAAATGGAATGATTGTACTTGATACAAATGAAAAAGTTACAGGAGTAAAAATATTTCCAAGAAACATTTTTATCCTAGAAGAAGATGCAGTTTATTCAATAATAAATAATTTAAGAAATGTCTATAATATGATAGATTACGAATTTTGGATTATTGCTGCTGATAGACCAGTAGACATCAATGCATACCTTTCACAACTTCAATTATTATATAATTCACAAACAAATCCAGTTAAAAGAAAATTAATAATAGATGATATTAATAAAGCAAATATGTTTACAAATAATAACGTTGTTGATACAGAATTCTATTTACTATTTAAAGAAAAGGATATGGAAAAAATTCAAAAAAGAATCAGAAACCTTATGCAATATTTAGCAAACGCTGGATTACAATCTAAACAGACATCAAATGATGATTTAAGAATTATCTTAGATAATTTCCTAAACGGCGGACAAACTACTACATTTGGGACGGTGATTGCTTAATGGATATTAAATCACAAATAGCGCCAAAAGGCCTAGAATTTAAACCAAGTGAATTTGTAGTTTCTGATAAATATGCAACAATATTAACAGTTATTTCATATCCAAAATATATTACCCCAGGATTCCTTGCAAACTTAACAAGCATGTCAGGAATTAAAATGGTAATAAAACATATACCAATGCAATTTGATATTATCAACAAAATGATCAATAAAGAAATTGCTGATTTGAAAGTAAAATATCAAGAAGAAAACGACGTTACAGTTCAAGAAAGAATCAGACAAAATTATGAATCTTTAGAACAATTTATTAAGCAATTAGCTGCAAGCCAAACAAAAATTTATGACTTCCAATTACACGTAATGGTAACTGCTGATTCGCAAGATGAATTAACAAGTAAAAAAGTACAAGTAAAAAGTTATTTAGAAGCAATGAATATGAGGGCAGTACCTCTTAGATTTGAACAAGAAAAGGTATTAAAATCAATCCTTCCAATATTCCCTAAACAAGATATAGAAGAAAGAATTGGAACACCTATTCCAGGTTCAACAATAGCCGCTATGTATCCATTTATCTTCGATAGTATCAAAGACCCAGGATTATCTACTTTATTAGGTGTAGATTTCTCAGGTGGAGTTGTTTTATTCAATCAATTCCTATATCAAATGCAAAAAGAACCAGATAGAAACAATGCCAACATGATTATCCTAGGTACATCTGGATCAGGTAAATCAACAGCGGCCAAACTAATGCTTAGAACACATATCAGAAATGATAACCAATTAGTTGTAATTGACCCAGAAGGCGAATTAGAAGACATGGCTAGAATGTATGGTGGAGATTATATTGAATTAGGTAAAGGTGGACAATTCGGTATGATTAACCCATTAGAAGTTATAGTTGATGCCGACGAAGAAGAAATAAAACAAGGAATGGGTTATGCAGTATTGACCAGAACATTACAAACAATCAAAGCATTTATGAAATACTATGACCCATCAATCACCGAAGATGTATTAAATATCTTCAGTGAAATGGTTCAAGAAACATATAGACGTTTTAATATCAATTTCGATACAGATTTTACAAAATTCTCATCAAAAGATTATCCAACATTCAAAGACGTTTACGCAACTGTTAGAGGAAAAATAACAGCAATGCCAGAACAAACAAGAGAAAAAGAAATATTAGAACAATTAGAATTAAAATTAAGACCATTAACAAAAGAATTAAAATACTACTTTGATGGAACAACAACAATTTCACCAAATAGTAATTTTATCGTATTCAATATTAAAGAATTAATGAATGCCGATCAAAATATCAGAAATGCACTATTCTTTAATACATTAAAATACTCATGGAGTTTAACATTAAATCCATCAGTAAATACAGTATTAATGGTAGATGAAGCTCACGTATTACTTTCAGGTAATAACGCTTTAGGAGCAGATTTCTTAGCACAGGTTCAAAGACGTGCGAGAAAATATAACACAGGAACAATTATAATTACACAACAACCAACAGACTTTAGCGACCCAAGTGTAATTACCCAGGGAAAAGCAATTTTCGATAACTCTTCATACTATTTAGTTATGGGACTAAAAAAACAAGCAGTAGAAGACTTATCAAAATTAATAGATTTAAACGATAACGAAAGAAACGCAATAAAAGGATTCAACCAAGGAGAAGCGCTATTTATTTGCGGACGAAAAAGAATGCAAATTAACGTAGTAGTAACCGAACAAGAATTAGATTCATTCGGAAGCGGAGGCGGACTATAATAAGTAGGTGGTGATAAAATGGCTTTGCCCGCAGTATTATTAAAAGCAAAAGGTGCTATCAAAAAAGGCTCACAAGTTTATAATGCTACGAAGCAAGCCAAAGAACTTGATGTCAAAGGATTAGCATCATCACTATTAATGAATAAATTCAAAATACCAATAATCGCAGGATTAATTGGTTTTGCTTTTATTCTACTTATTTCCTTAATGATTTTTGCCTACCCACGAATAGTTATAGAAGGTTTAAATCCAAATTATAATTTAAGTGGAACTGGTAGTGGTGCGAACCCAACAGGAGCTATTTCTCTAGATCCTGCAATGCTAGAACAATATTATCAAGCTTCAGAAAATGCTGTTGTTACTGACAAAATACCAGCTGAAGATCTTAAATCTACAGATTATAAAAATGTTGACACATTTAATCAGCATATAAAAGATAGTGTAAATCAGGCAGGATATGGAACGAGAAATGCAGTTGTCACAGCAGGAATAGCTTTAATTGTTGATTATATAAATGCAACTAATAAAAGACTTAGATATCAAATGAGTGCAAATCGACAGGCTCAAGCAGCAGAGGGGATAGTCAATCGTAATTTTTATCTAGACTGTTCTAGTTTTGCTTGGTGGACCCTTTATAATGGTGGTTTCAATTGGCCAAAATTTAAAAATGGAACATCAGTAACCCCTTACACAGGTGACCAACAAAGCTGGGCCAGAGAAAATGGATATTTAAAGGCATCTGTCAAAGGAGCTCAAGCAGGCGATTTTCTAGTTAGGCATAGTGGTGGTAATGGCCATATCATTATGGTTCTAGGAACATACGATAATGGATATTACTGCGCCGAATTTAAAGGAACTGCCTACGGAGGCGTTATCACCAAACGTGATTATTCTGAATTATCATCATATTCACTAATAGATATGGAAAGCTATTATAGTAATTCCTCAAATGTAAGGAGCTAATATGAAGAAGAAAATAATATTATTATTTGTAACTATATTAATAACTTCAGGCTGTGAAATAGAATATAATCTCGAAATAAACAAAAATGATTATAAAGAAAATACAATAGTTATTGGTAATATCTTAGATGCTAGTGAAAATCTCACAGAACTAAAAAGTAAAGTTTTATACGATGAATATATGCCAAAACCCATTCCATTATTCAACGATTCACCAATTCAATCTGAATCCAACGAAAAATTAGAAGATGTAGAATATTACGAAAAAGCAGATTTAGCTGATGGTAACATAGTGGGAGTTCAATTTGACGGAAATTTCAACGGGACCAATATCGTAAACTCTACCATTATTAACTATGCATATGGAGATTTTTCAATAATTGATAATGAAAAAACAATTTCCATAACAACTGATAAAAGATTTAAACTATTTGAACAACAATCAAACTTAGATAAAGTAATAATCAATATAAAAACAGATTACGCAGTTACAGAAACCAATGCTGACGAAATAAATAACAATATATACACTTGGATTATTACAAAAAACAACTATACAAATAAACCAATTAACATAATTATGGACAAAGGTAATGCAGCAAATTCTAAAATTACCAATGCTTCAGTAGAACTAATAATTATTCTTGGAAGTGTAATTACTGTATTGGTTTTAATTGGATTATATATGAAATTAAAAACAAAACAAAATAATAAATTATAAACAAAACATAAGCATTATGGTGGTGATAAAATGCAAAAATTAAATAAACATTTAAAAAATACATTTAAGTACGTTTTCACCGTGCTTATGTTTTTTGTTATAGTTTTCGTTAATTGTGTTCCAGCTAAAGCTGGATTAATGGCTAAAGAAACAGAATTTAACAAAAAAGAACAACAATTAATACAAAAAATAAAAATCATTCATGAAGTATTTCCTAGTCAAACGGATGAGTTTGCGCTATACGCTACACTTGTACATAGAGGAACACTAACAGATTACGTAAATGATTCTTATGATCAAAATTTTGATGAAAATAAATATAAAAATAGTGTAACATCATCAGTAGATACAGTTAAAAATATCGGGTCAAACGTAAAAGCTACATCAGCCGACATATTATTAGCCGCAACCATAGTAATGTTAGATTCTAGTGGTTGGTTTTTACCAGGTGCCCAATATAGTGATGAAAATTATAAAAAAGCTTTAGCTGGAAGTAAATTAGTAGGAAACTTACTTGATGCAAAAAAACCATTAGAAGACGTATTAGGCAATGGATTTAATGCAATATTTTGTGTGGCTGGTGCTGCAGTAGATACACTTGCAACGCCCATTGAATTTGGTTATGACATATCACAAGGTAATGGAGACAAGGCTTTCCAAAACAAAGCCTCTCGTTATGTTACAATGAAAAATGTGTGTCAAAAAGGATTTGTAGGTGGAACATATTCAGATGTAAAAAACTTTAATACAAAGGGAAAGAATGAAGAGGAAACAAAACAACTGGAAGCACAATATCAACTAAAAAAAGAAAAAATAGCCGATGAAATTATTAAATTAGCCCAACATTTTAGAGGAACCCAGCAAAATGATTGCGTGTATCAAACAACAGGAACTGGCGATGAAACCAATTGGAGGCAATACGGAGCTTCATGGTCTGATATTACACTAGGTAGTGGAGGAAAAACAATAAAACAGGCAGGGTGTACTGCAACATCAATGGCTTATTTGATTAAAAAATCAGGTACATCATTAAAGAAAAACAGTTTTGATCCAGGAGTATTTGTTAAAAATACATCATTTACAAGTAGTTGCCTAGAATGGGGCACTTGGAGCAAAGTTGCGCCAAATTTCAAAGTTGATAAAACAGCAGATATATCATCATATAATGATGCTTCAGTTGCGAGCGTAATTGAAAACGAGTTAAATACAGCCAGTGGCTCAAATAATCAAACCTTTGTAATTATAGAAATGACAGGGCATTGGGTAGCCGTTGATCACGTAGAAAATGATACTGTTTATGTAATGGATCCTGCAGCCGCACAAGGTGTTGGATTAGTAGACTTAAAAACTGCATTAAATAGAGACGGTAAATCAAGAAGTTTGAAAAGCTATAAAACATTTTACGCAACAGATGTACCATTAGGAGGAACAGGGCCAAGTGGTGTTGGAGCTGCAGGTGCAGGAACTAATTACTGTGAAAATACTCTTGAAGATTTTGCCGATTTTATTACATCATTAGAAGGAGACGAAAAATGTAATTATAAAGGTAGAGGTGAAGGTACTGGATACAAATCATATGATTTGGGCGATGGTGCTGGAATGACTACGGCATTTGGTATTACTTCTAATAACGATGCTGGAGAAGCAAAACAAGTTGGATATACAAATTATTTGGCCGATTCTGCCAGTGGATGTACAGATAAAGAATACATTGATAAAATGTTTCCAATCGTATTACAAAAATTTATAGATTATGTTGATGAAAAATTTGCTGAATTTAATTTAAACCAACATGAAAAAGATGCATTAACCAGTATTGCCTATGGTGGATTTACTGGAGCCAATGCAATCTATAAAAAAATGAAAGAATATGGTAAAGATAGTTATCAAGTGTTTGCTTGTTTTAGAGACTTAGGCTGCAGTTATAGTAATGGTACATATGCAAAAGGATTAGCAATAAGAAGAATGACAGAGTATGAGTTATTTAAAACCGGTAACTATAATGCTGATAGACCATTTAGTTCATATAATGAATTCATGGCAATAAAAAATATGAGTCAATTACAAGCATATACCGATAAACACTGGCCATCAAGCCGTTAAAAAAGAGAGTTTAAATCAAAACTCTCTTTTATTTATCAATTCTAGAATTATCTGCAATATCCTTAAATTCCTTTGTAAAAGTATCAACTTCTTCTTTTATTACGTCACATTTTAAATCGCAATTACCATCATTCAAATCTACAGAACAATTAAATTTTTTGTTTTTATAGTTATAAGTTGCACTTTGAATTAATGTACAGCTTTTACCATCTTCATCACCTTCAAAACTATAAGTTACATCAATATCTTTATCTTTATAAACTTGAAAACTCATTTCCTGTTTAAAATCACCATTTTGTGTATTTAAAGATTTAGTAAACATCTTTAAATCAGCATTATAAACATAATTGATAGAAGTATAATCATTTTCTTCCGAAGCTTTAACTTCTTTATACCAAACGCCATTATCATTAGTATAGCCATTATTTTTAAAGTAATCATTAGCGGTGTTTTTATTTATTTCCTGCATTATAAAGTAAAAAGCAATCCACATTATTATTAGAATGAAAATAATAATAAATATTATTTTAAATCTTTTAATAATATCATAAACTCTATTTTCATCTTCCATAAAATCACCCATCCTACTTAAAATTATATCAGTATAAAACAAAATATGCAATAAAAATAAACGTAAATCAAATCACTAATTGACTATAACTAAAATAAAATATATAATTAAAATAGGAGGAAAACTATGGAAAATAAAAAGAAAATTATTATGGTATTATTAATAATTATTATAGCTGTAGCAGTAATAGGATTTATAATTTTTAGTGGAAAAAATAAACAAACCAATAGTAACCAGTATTTAATTAAAGAAAATTATTTAATTTGGCAAAAAGATGGAGATAATTGGAAACAAATAACCAGCTTTAATAATAACGTTTTAAGTCAAATGTATACCATATATGGTGACGAAACAAAATCAAATCTACATATTCAACTTGATAAAGATAACGTATATTTTTTCGATTCAAAATATAAAGAGGAAAAAGTTGATAACCTAAGGGCAGCAACTAGTAATTTTGACATTGCACTAGCAGACTATGAAGTAGAAAATATTGATGAAAACGATATTGAATATTTAAACCAAGCTTTGAAATTAGCCGGTATAAAAGATAATGTTGGATATACAACTCAAAAATATCTTGTAGATATTGATAGTGATGGAATAGAAGAAACACTATATCTTACTAGTAATTATGTATTTGATATAGTAGATTATGAAATGTATACAATATTATTTGCAGTTGATAACGACGAAAACATACAGATAATAAATAAAACTAAAGATAACATATTGGCAATTGAAGATTTCATAGACTTAGATGATGATGGAGAATATGAACTAATTACATCACAAGATTACATCAACTTACCTACGCTAGACTCTTGTTATAAATTATACAAACTCGAAAATGGTAAATGGATAAACAAAAAAGAATGTAAATAACATAAACAAACAAAGGTAATATGTAAAATATTACTTTTTTGTGCTATAATATTTATATAAAAAACCAGTTGTCAAATAAACAAAATTAAGATATACTATTAAACAAATTCACTAGGAGGTTTTTCACATGAAATTAAAATTTAGAGCCGAAAAAAAAGATTGGATAATGTTTGGAATATATGCAGTAGTACTATTATATTTTGTAGCCATTGCAGTACTTAATTTAGCCCAATTTGCATCAGGAGATGTAGACCGTCCATTCCACGGTTTTAACCCATTTCCAGCCTTTGGGCCACACTTTTTAGGTATAACTATTGTCCTATATATAATTGCCCTAATAGCTAGTTTATTTAGCGTATCAGATCGATTCTTTGATATGGAAAAAGGATTTGGATTTTCAACCGAATCAAAAAAAGAAAAAGGATATTCAAGATGGCTAGATGAAAAAGAATTAAAAAGCCAAGACGATATAGAAGTAGTAGATGTTAAAGCAGAAAATGCCGAAGCAGGAGGAATTCCACTAATAAACGATGGTAAAAAAATGTGGGTAGATAATAGTGAAGGACACAATATTATCATCGGTTCAACCGGAGCCGGAAAATCACAAATAACAATGTTCCCACTTATAAAATCACTTGCAAAACACGATGAATCAATGATTATTACCGACCCAAAAGGTGAACTTTTTGAAGGTACCTCTAGTATGCTTAAAAAAAGAGGATATAATGTTGTTGTATTAAACTTCCGTGATCCTCAAAACGGTAGTGGTTGGAACCCATTACACTTACCTTACGAATACTATAAAAAGGGTAATAAAGATAAAGCTCAAGAATTAGTAGAAGACCTTGCAATCAATATCTTATATGACCAAAACGCACAAAACCAAGATCCATTCTGGGAAAAAACATCAGCCGACTATTTCTCTGGAATATGTTTAGGATTATTTGAAGACGCTAAAGAAGAAGAAATAAACCTAAACAGTGTTAATGCCTTTACAACAATCGGTGAAGAAAAAAGTGGACCAAACGCAACATACGTTAATGAATACTTTGGAACTAAAGATCCAACTTCACCAGCCTACATAAGTGCCTCAGCAACAATCATTGCTCCAACTGAGACTAAAGGTAGTATCTTAGCCGTATTTAAACAAAAATTAAGACTATTTGCAGCCAGAGAAAACGTATCAGAAATGCTTTCACATAGTGACTTTGAAATGGAAGATATAGGGAAAAAGAAAATCGCTGTATTTATTGTAATTCAAGACGAAAAAACAACTTACCACCCACTAGTTACAATCTTTATCAAACAATGTTATGAAGCATTAGTAGACTATGCACAAAGTTGTGGTGGAAAACTTCCATATAGAACAAACTTCCTACTAGATGAATTTGCCAACATGCCCAAATTAAACGATATCGTAACTATGGTATCAGCAGCTCGTAGTAGAAAAATGAGATTCTTCTTCGTAATCCAAAACTTTGCTCAATTAAGCGAAAAATATGGTAAAAACGTTGCCGATACTATTAGAGGTAACTGTATGAATATCATTTATTTAATCAGTACTGAACTTGCCGCCTTAGAAGAAATAAGTAAAATGTGCGGTGAAATAAAAGTAAAAAGTGGTAAAGGCGATAAAGCAAAAGAAGAAACTAGACCACTTATTACAGTAAGTGACCTGCAAAAATTAAAAATGGGAGAAGTAATTTTACTAAGAAGTAGAATGGACCCATTTAGAACAAAATTAAAAATGGACTGGCAAATGGATTGGGGAGATCTTTTCAAAACAGAACCAAGAGGAAACTTCGATCTATATCCACAAAGAGAAAAAGAATCAGTACATGTCTTCGATTTAAAAGGTTATGTTCAGAAGAAAAAAGAAGAAAGAATTAATGAAATCATGGGCAATAGGCTAAATAAAAATGCCACTCCAGGTATGCCAATGCCAAACATGATGCCAAAACCTCGAAAAACAAATAATATCAACTATAATGATATGATAAAAAGAATCGATGCTAGAATTGCCGAATTAGAAGCAATGGAAAAAGAAGAAGAGGCTAATCTTTCAAGAGCAAAAAGTGGAAAAACAGTAGTTACACCAAAAACAGGTTTGCCTGATATCGAAATAGTCAAACCAATGCCAATGACAAAAGAACTAGAAGAAAAATTTAAAGAACAAATAAAACCAAATAAAGAAAAGCAAAAAGAAGAAAAAATCGAAATAAAAGAAGAAATCAAAACAGAAACAAAAGAACAACCAAAACAAGAAATAAAAGAAACGCCTGTAAAAGAAGAAACAAAACAAGAAAAACCAAATAAAAAAGAAAATTCAAAAGAAAAGGCTAAACCAAAAACAGTTCATGAAATTGGTAATAAAAAAGAAATTGCCAATAAAATTACTAACAACATCAATAAAAATATCGAAAAAGAACAACCAAAAGATGAAAACTATATTACCGATGATCAATTCTTCGATGATTTCTTTGCAGATGATGATGAATAAACTTTAAACCTAGTAAAATCCTTATATTTACTAGGTTTTTAAATTTAAGATATCATTAAAGCATTAAGAATAATATACAAACAAAACACAAATTTTGATGACAATTGAAATAAAAAAATGCTAAACGCGTCAAACAAGTGTTGACAAATGTTAAGAAAAGAGTATAATGTATAGTGAAAGGAGGGCAGTTGTGGACGTAAGAAAATTAGTCAAAGTTCTAGAAAAAGAAGGCTGGAAATTAGATAGACAAAAAGGATCACATATGATATATAAAAAAGGTGGTAAGGTTTGTCCTATTCCAAATCACAAAGGTGATATCCCTAAAGGAACATTGGCTAACATCGTTAGAGTGACAGGAGCTAAAATATAGCTCCCACCCCTTATATTTTATTTTGTCCACAATAAAACAGGAACTATGCAAACATATTTTTATCCTGCAAAGTTTAAAAAGGAAGGCAATTCATATAGTGTTGAATTTATTGATTTTGACAACGTTTTTACATTCGGAGATAGCTTTGAAGACGCATACTTTATGGCACAAGACGTATTGTTTAATATGTTGCCAGAATACGAAAATAAACCAGAACCAACATTGGATTATATGAATATTAAAGTTGAACCTGATGAATTTATTACTTTGGTAGATCTTAATCTAACTCAACATGAGCGCGCAATATCAAAGAAAGTCGTTAATACTACGGTTACTATGCCTCAATGGTTAAAGACTTTAGCAGAAGAAAAAGGATTAAATTATTCTAAAATTTTACAAGATGGAATTAAAAGAGAATTAAATATGTTATAATTTATAAGAAAAAGAGTATAATATTATTAGACGTCCACTGTTAGCCCATAACAGTTAAAATCCCTAGTATCTGGGGATTTTTTAATTATTTCATCAGAAAAAAACTAATTATTGTTCTCTTGAAAACAAACAATGCGGGACTTGAAACTATTAAATATTTCAATTAACTAATAATGCATAAAGTAAGAAATTCTTACTTTTGTTCTGTTTATCCACTCCATAAAAAAACAAAAAGCATATAATATACTGAGGTGATAAATTTGAATATTTTAGTATTAGATTTATTAAAATTACCAAATCCTAATATAATAGATATAAGATCAAGAGAAAATTTCAATAACAATCACATGCCAAACGCCAAAAACATAGAATCAAAAGAATTAATGATAAGACCAGAAAAGTATTTAAATAAAAATGAAACATACTATTTATATTGTCAACACGGAATCACATCACAAAAACTTTGCCAAATATTAAGAAATAACGGATATAATGCCATCAGCATAAATGGTGGATATGAAGCATGGCTCTTGCAAAATTAGCATATAGATAATATACTACGAACAGTAACACCAATAAATTGGAAAAATATGGGAAAATAATATTGGTGATAATATGAAATTCGATAGAAGTGATGAAAATTACGTATATGATTTTGTAGGTAAAAACATTCGAAGATACAGAAAACAAAAAGGATGGACACAAAGAAAGTTAGCCGAGGAAAGTAGATATTCAAAACAATTCATTTCAAACATCGAAAATAACGTTCATCAAACATTTTCACTAGGCACCGTTTGGAAAATCGCACAAGTACTAGACGTTGAATTAGATGAACTATGCAAAGAACCAAATAGAGAAAAGCCAAAAACCTACTATTAAAGTATAATCATATACTTTTTTTCATGCACAAATCTTGAAACCGAATAATATATAAGATATAATGAAACTAGGAAGAAGTTGATAAAATGGAATATATAATAATCGGACTTTTAGTCATAATATTAATAGTTAGTGTCATATCATTAACAAAAAATATAAACGAATCAAACATTACAGAAAGACTAGGAAAACTAGAAACCGAAGTCGTAAAAGAACTAGGCGTTTTCAAAAACGACCTAGCTGAAAACACCAACGAAAACTTTCAAAAATTAAATGAAAAAATCGAAAATAGACTAAATCAAATAAATGATAAAGTAAATGAAAGATTAGATCAAAACTTCGAAAAAACAAATAAAACATTTACTTCAGTATTAGAAAGACTTTCAAAAATAGATGAAGCCCAAAAGAAAATAGATATCCTTTCAAACGATATAGTTTCACTACAAACCGTATTAACAGATAAAAAAACCAGAGGAATATTTGGAGAAATAAATTTAAAACACATCTTAGAAAATGTCTTCGGACCAAATAACGAAAAAGTTTATAGCCTGCAATATACATTAAGTAATGGAACCATAGCCGATTCCGTAGTAAAAGCTCCAGAACCACTAGGACTAATCGCCATAGATTCAAAATTCCCACTAGAAAATTATCAAAATATGGTGGATAAAAATAATCCAAGAAGAAATGAATCAGAAAAACTATTCAAACAAGATATGAAAAAGCATATAGATGCCATTGCTAACAAATATATAATCCCAGGCGAAACAACAGATCAAGCAATTTTATTCTTACCAGCCGAAGCCATCTTTGCCGAAGTAAATGCCTACCACCAAGACGTAATGGACTATGCCTATAAAAAGAGAGTATGGATTACAGGACCAACCACACTAATGAGTACATTAACAACATTACAAATAATTATAAAAAATGTTGAAAGAGATAAATATACAAAAGTAATCCAAACCGAATTAAGATTATTAGATGAAGAATTTAAAAGATATAAAGATAGATGGGATAAATTATCAAGAAGTATCGATACAGTTAGTAAGGATGTCAAAGATATCCATACAACAACAGAAAAAATCACCAAAAGATTTAATTCAATCAATGGTGTAGAAATGGAGCAAATACAAAATGAAGAAACTAAACGCATTACTGATAATAATAACACTAGCTTGTAGTACATTCACAATACTAGGAGAACTAGACCAAAGTATTGTCGTAATATTAAAAGATGCAAGCATATTCTTAACAATATTTTTGCCATATATAATTGAAAAAATATTCAAAATAGAATTACCAGAAGGATGCAAAACCATATGGATAATATTTATATTCCTTGCCCATTATTTAGGCGTAGCCGCTGAATTCTATAATAAATGGGAAGGTTTTGATAAAGTTACTCACACAATGTCAGGTGTCCTAAGTGCATATGTAGCCGCTATAATATTACAATATAATAAATCAAAAAAATTACCATTTAATATATTATTTATTTTATCATTTACTTGGCTATGTGCAGGACTTTGGGAAGTATTTGAATTCACCTGTAATTATTTATTCGGTGGAGATGCCCAAAGAGTTGCTGCAACAGGAGTATCAGATACCATGTGGGATATGATAGTTGCTTTCTTTGGTTCTATCGCATTCTCTATATACTATATAATCAAAACAAAATTAAAATAAAATTACAAAGTTTTACTATAATAAGTAAAACTTTTATTATACAAAAATTAATAAAAAGTTATTATCAGCATTACGAACATTTGTTACAATATAAAATATAGTAAACATAATAAGCAAAGGGTGATGGTAAAATGTTAGAACTACAAAAATATAATGAAAATATTTTCAATCAAATAAAACATTTTGATGAATTTAGAAACGAATACTGGGAAGCAAGAAAACTAAAAAAAGTATTAGAATACAAAGAATGGAGGAATTTTAAGAAAGTTATAGATAAATCTATAATAGCTTGTAATAGTAGTAAAATTAATACTTTAGACCATTTTGTTGAAGTCAACAAAATGGTTAATATTGGTTCTGATGCTAAACGAAAACAGCAAGATTATAAACTATCACGTTATGCTTGTTATTTAATTGCCTAAAATGGTGATAGTAGAAAAAAGGTAATTGCTTTAGGTCAAACATATTTCGCTGTTCAAACCAGAAAAAGAAGAACAATTAAAACTAAATACCAATTAATTTACACCAAAATCACCTATTAAACTGTTTTAATTTACATAAATACTATATTTTTAAAAGAAAATAGACTATAATAATAATAGAGGTGAATAATCCATGGAAGAAAAAATATATGAAATAATCACAGGTCAAAATAAAGCAATAACCTATGAAGAAATAGAAGAAAAATTAGAAGACGAAGAAAAAGAAGAATTACCAAAAACATTAGTAGAACTTCAAAAAAATCTAAAAATAAGAGTTACCAATAAAAGTAAATATGAAAAATTTAATGACAAAAGCCAAAAAATAGGAACTCTAGTAGTAAATCCTAAAGGTTTTGGATTTGTTGTAGTTGAAGGTGAAGAAAAAGATTACTATGTATCTAAAAATAATATTAACGGTGGAATTAACGGAGATACCGTTGTAATTAGTGTAATAGATGACCAAAAACATGAAGCCGTAGTTAGAAGTATAAACGAAAGAAACTTAAATAATCTAATAGTTGGAGAATTCTACACTAAAGATAATAAACACTTTATTGATTTAGATGATGACAAATTAAATATCATGATAGAAATCGATGAAGAAGATACAAAAGGTGCTGTTCCAGGCCATAAAGTAGTCGTAAAAATAGATGGTAACATCAATAAAACAAATTACTATAAAGGAAAAGTAATCAGAATTCTAGGCCACAAAGATGACCCAGGCGTTGATATTTTATCAATTGCTGCTAAATACAATATAAGTGATATATTCCCAGATGAAGTATTAAAAGAATTAGAAACCATTCCTACTGAAGTAAAACCAGAAGACATAAAAAATAGAAGAGATTTAAGAGATGAAGTAATATTCACAATCGATGGTGATGATACCAAAGATATCGATGACGCTATAAGCATAAAAAAACTAGAAAATGGTAATTACTTATTAGGTGTTCATATTGCCGATGTTTCATATTACGTAAAAGAAAATTCAGCCCTAGGTAAAGAAGCATACAATAGAGGAACAAGCTCATATCTAGCTGATAGAGTAATACCAATGCTTCCACATCAATTATCAAATGGAATATGTTCATTAAACCCAAATGTAGATAGACTCGCAATATCATGCGTAATGGAAATAGATCCTAAGGGAAACACAATTACAAATGAAATATTTGAAAGTGTTATCAAATCAAGAATCCAAATGACATATAAAAAAGTTAATAAAGTAATAGAAGAAAATATCATTCCAGAAGGATATGAACCATATGCCGATAAATTAAAATTAATGCACGAGCTTGCACAAATAATAAGAAAAAATAAACTACAAAGAGGTTATATCGACTTTGATACCGAAGAAGCAAAAGTAATAGTTGATGAAAACGGTAAAGCAATTGATATCCAAAAAAGAGAAAGAGGCGAAGGCGAAAAACTAATCGAAGATTTCATGATCGCAGCCAACGAAGCCGTAGCTACAACCATCACCTATATGACACTTCCATTTATATATCGTGTCCATGGCGTACCAGAAGAAGAAAAACTACAAAACTTCTTAAAATTTGTAGGAGTATTAGGTTATAAAGTAAACGCTAACTTAAGAAAAATAACCCCACAAACAATTCAAGGAATCCTAAACCAACTAAAAGATAAAGAAGAATATCCAATCCTCTCAACTATGTTACTTAGATGTATGAAAAAAGCCGTTTATGATAATGCAAACATCGGTCACTTCGGTTTAGCAAGTAAATGTTATACTCACTTTACTTCACCAATCAGAAGATTTCCAGATTTAACAGTTCATAGATTACTTAGAACATATCTATTCAAACATCAAATCAACAACGAAACAATTAATTACTATACCAATGAACTTCCACAAATTGCTATTCAATCATCAGAAAGAGAAAGAGCTGCTGTAGAATGTGAAAGAGACGTAACCGATATGAAAATGGCCGAATATATGGAAGGTCATGTTGGAGAAACATATAGAGGAGTAATTGATACCGTAACTAATTACGGAATGTATGTTGAATTACCAAATTTAGTAGAAGGTATGATAAGAATAGATGACCTAGAAGATGACTATTACTTTTATCAAGAACAAACATTTAGCTTAATAGGTAAACGAACTAAAAAAAGATATATGGTTGGACAGAAAGTAGATATAGTAGTTGATAGTGTCATCAAAGACAAAGGCCTAATCAATTTCAAATTAGCAAAAAAAGGTGATAAAGATGGAAATAAACAACAGGAAAGCTAAATACGATTATCAAATATTTGAGTGCCTAGAAGCAGGCATAGTATTAACAGGGACTGAAATAAAATCAATAAGAGAAGGTAAGGCCAATCTAAAAGATAGTTATGCCAAAATAAAAAATGGTGAAGCAATAATTATAAATATGCATATAAGCCATTATGATAAAGGAAATATTTTCAATCATGATGAAACAAGAACTAGAAAATTATTACTTCATAAAAAAGAGATATTAAAATTAAATGATAAAATAAGATTAGAAGGATTCACCCTAGTACCAATCAAACTTTACTTCAAAAATGGTAAAGCAAAACTGTTACTAGGAGTAGCCAAAGGTAAAAAAGATTACGACAAGAGAGAAAGCATCAAACAAAAAGATATCGAAAGAGATATCAGAGCTAGACTAAAGAGATAAATTTTACACATAAAATAAAACATGATATAATATCTCTTACACGGGGCCGCTTTGGTTTCGACAGATATGTGGAAATTAAAATTGCAAGTCGATGGTAATCGTAAAATACACAGTTAAATATAACTGGAAAAAATGAAGGCTATAATGGCCAATTAGCATTCGCTTAAGAAAAAGTCGATGCTGCTCTTTCTATTCTTTCTCCCATGAAGAATTTAAAGGGCTCACTTTTAATGGGATATATTGCTATCTAGCCTAGCGATAGTAACGAATTTTATAGGCTTACTAATAAATTAGTTGTTAGCTACTTTATTTATTAGGACATCTCTTAGCTAACTAAACTTGTAGAGATTTTTTTGGAAGTGTATTTGGACGGGAGTTCGAGTCTCCCCGGCTCCACCAATTTGAAAATACGTTCGAACTGTTCGGACTTTAATATATAAAGCCAATCAAGTGATTGGTTTTTCTTAAATAATTAAAAAATATATGCTATAATAAAAGTAATTAGGAGGAATGAAGTATGCTTAAAATGTTTTTAAAAAATTTAATAGGAATGTTTGCCACAGTAGCGATCTTTGGAGGTATATCAACCACAACCCTACCAGCACTCAATGATTTACATACCACCAATAGAAAATCACAGGCATCTAATATAAAAGAAAATAATTCAAAAGATATTGTAGTAGATCCACAAACTGAAAAAGAAAGTGATAACAAAGAACAGAATTCATCAGCTGATACAAAAACACCAAGTGATAATTCGCAAAATAATAATGCAAATAAGCAAGAAACAACAGAAACTAAATCAGAACAATCAAGTAATACCAATATAAATAAAAAAACAACTAGTTCACAAACAACCACCACAATAAATACAAAAAATCAGGACACAACAAACACTACCCCAGAGGTAAAAACACCAACAATTACTTATGATAGAACCACATCTATTTACGACAATGATAATATAACCCTATTAAGAGTAGAATATTATAAAAATAACAAGCTAACTTATTATTCGGTAGTTGAGCAGTTTGACGCTACAACAAAGTCATATGTTGAAAAGATTTATCAATGTAATCGTGAAACAAACATTGATCCTTTAATACGTACAGATATATATGCTAATGGAAATTTAATAAAATCATATTAATAATAGATAGGTGAATAAGATGAGAAAAGTAAAAATAAATGGAGTTTATAGACACTTCAAAGGAGATTATTATCTAGTAGAAGACATTGCTAATCATTCCGAAACTAAAGATAAATATGTTGTTTATAGAAAACTATATGGTGATAATAGTCTTTGGATTAGAGAAATAAATATGTTCTTAAGTGAAGTAGACCATAATAAATATCCAAACGTAAAACAAAAATATAGATTTGAATTGCAAGAAATAGAAAGTGTGGCACCCAAATTTAAAGGTGAATAAAATATGATTATAAAGTCATATTTTTTATCTATAAGGAAAGTGCTTTTTTACACAAAAACAAAATTAACCAAATGTTATAAAGTGTATTGACTACCGCTACGAACGAATGTTATAATTAGTTTAGTGTAGATGGCAAGGGGGAATATAAATGAATAATAATTTAGCACTTTTTGAAGAAAAAGAAATCAGAAAAACATGGGAAGATGACAAATGGTACTTTAGCATTATAGATGTGATATTCGCTCTTACTGATTCTACAGATCCAAAACAATATTTAAAAAAAATAAAATCTAGAGATCCTGAAATTAAAAACAACTGGGGTACAATTTGTACCCTACTTAAAATGCCAACAATCGATGGAAAACATAGAAAAATTCAAATGGCAGATACCGAAGGAATTTTAAGAATTATACAATCAATTCCATCAACAAAAGCAGAGCCATTTAAAAGATGGCTTGCTAAGGTGGGAAGTGAAAGAATTGAAGAAATAAATGATCCTGAACTTGCCTTCGACAGAATGAAAGAAATTTATGAGAAAAAGGGATATTCAAAAACATGGATTGAACAAAGGGAAAGAACAATTACAACAAGACATAGTTTAACTGACGAATGGAAAGAACGCGGAGCACAACAAGGAAAAGACTATGCTATATTAACTAATGAAATATATAAAGCTGGCTTTGGCTTTAATGCCAAAGAATATAAGGCAATGAAAAAAATACATCCAAGCCAAAATTTAAGAGATTCAATGACAAATATTGAATTAGCTTTAACGAATTTAGGCGAAGCAACGGCTATGGAATTTCATAAAAAAAATAATAGTCAGGGTATGAGTGAATTAAAAAATGATATGAAAGACGCAGGCAAAGTGATAAGTGGAGCAAAAAAACAAATCGAAGCAAAACTAGAAAGATCAGTTGTAACATCTGAAAATTATATAGATTTAACCGAAATAAAATATGATTGATAAAGTCATATTTTTTTAATTGAAATTAACCAGAAAACATGATAGAATAAATGCATAAGAAGTGAGTGATGTATATGAGTTTAAACGTATTATTTTTATTATTTATAATCTATTCATTTTTAGGTTGGCTAATGGAAGAAATACTAGTTGGAATAAAAGAAAAAAAGGTTGTAGATCGAGGATTTTTAATCGGACCAGTTTGTCCAATTTATGGATTTGGTGCAATATTAATCACAGTAGTTTTAGCTAAATACCACACCGATATACCAGTACTATTTGTTTTAGCGACAGTTTTAGGCGCTTGCCTAGAATATTTTACAAGCTATATAATGGAAAAAATATTCAAAGTACGTTGGTGGGATTATAGTCATGATAAGTATAATCTTAACGGAAGAATATGCTTAAAAGCCAGTTTAGGTTTTGGAGCTTTAGGCGTTTTAATGGTTCATTTTACTAACCCATTTTTGACAAAACTAATAAACCTAATCCCACATACAATCCAAACTATTATCGTTGTGATTCTCGCTATTTTAATATTAACCGACTTTATCATTTCATTTAACGTCGTTTCAAAAGTAAAAAAAGTTGGTTTAACCGGCGCTAAAGACGCAACTGATGAAATCACTGCCAGAGTAAGAAGTGCCTTAAAAAACAAATCAGTACTTACAAAACGTTTAATGAATGCCTTCCCTAATTTAAAAGTAAAAATAAAAAAAGAAGTCAAAAAAGTTGAAACAGAAATCCAAAAAATAGAAAAAAATACAAAATAATGAATAAAAAACAAGTAATTTCCCACAATATAATTAAGGAGGGAAGTTATGAAAAAAATTTTATTAGTTCTTGCATCATGTTTATTCATTCTAACAGGCTGTAATTCAAATCTAGATAATACTCCAACAAAAAAAGTAGAAGCCTTTTTAAATAACTATCAAACATTAGATGATTCAGTATTAGAAGATTTAGATTCAACACTCGCAGCCGACACAACCCTAAGTGATAACGATCGTAAAGATTATCGAAAATTTATGGAAAAACATTATAAAGATTTAAAATACGAAATCAAAGATGAAAAAATAGACGGTGATAACGCCACCGTCGAAGCCGAGGTCACTGTTAGAAATTATGCTAAATCAGTTTCTGATGCCGAAAATTACAAAAGTGAAAATAAAGACGAATTTAACGGTGAAGACGGAAACTACGATAAAACAATCTTTAGTACATATCGTTTAGAAGAACTAGAAAAAGTAACCGAAACATCAACATACACAATAAATTTCACATTAACAAAACAAAATGATGAATGGAAATTAAATGAATTAAGCGATGAAGACTTAAATAAAATAAATGGACTATACGCAGGTTGATATAGTCCTTTTTCTATTAATAAAAATGTCCAAGTTATCATACACTTATTTAGGTGATACAAGTGAAAAAAATATTAGTTCTACTGTTGCTGTTAATTCCATTAAACGTTCAAGCCTTCAGTACAAACGCCAAAGGAGCCATATTAATGGATACCGACAACAATCGAATACTTTATGCAGAAAATGCCCATTACACCCAAAGTGTAGCCTCAATCTCAAAAATAATGACCGCCATCGTCGTAATAGAAAATATTGATATTAAAAAACAAATAACCGTCGGTGATGAAATATTAAAAGCACACGGTTCAGGAATATATGTTAAACAAGGAGAAAAAATCAGCATCGAAGATTTATTATATGGATTAATGTTAAGAAGTGGTAATGATGCCGCTTTAGTACTAGCCAAAAACACTTCAGGAAGTATCGAAAAATTTGTCCAAAAAATGAATGAAAAGGCCCAAGAAATAGGTATGAAAGACACCACTTTCAATAATCCAAGCGGACTAGATGAAGAAGACAAAGGAAATATTTCATCAGCCTATGATATGGCACTATTAATGAGTTACGCTATGCAAAATGAAGACTTCAAAACAATAACAAAGACAAAAGAAAGAACCGTAAAAACAAATAAAAACGTTTATAAATGGACCAATAAAAACAAACTACTAAATACATACAAATATACAACCGGTGGGAAAACAGGATTTACTAAAAAAGCCAAAAGAACATTAGTATCAACCGCCACTAAAAACGGTTTAAATCTAACCGTAGTTACAATTAATGATGGCAGTGATTGGAAAGACCACACATCGCTTTATGAAGAAGCCTTTAAAAAATATACCTCATATACATTTATCGATAAAGGAAACATAACAGTACTCGGAGAAACCTATTACAAAAACAACACACTATACATAAAAAAAGATTTCAAATATCCATTATTAGAAACCGAAAAAGATGCCGTAAAAATCAAATATAAACTAGAAAAAAAACGAACCTTTCAAGATAATGAAAAAGTAGGAACCATTAACTTATATATCGGTGATAAAAAAGTAAATAGCCAAAATATTTATATAAATAAAGAAAAACAAAAAAGCCAAACATTTTTTCAAAAAATAAAAGCAAGGTTTACCAATGATAAATAAACTGTGGATATTTTTTATAGTCACGGGAGGACTATTTTTAATTATCAATGGTAAAGCCGATATATTAAATACCCAAATACTTTCAAGTGGAAAAACAACACTAGATTTAATTATTCAAATATTCCCACTCCTCGCTATTTGGCTTGGAATAATGAACATCGCAAAAAAATCAGGATTATTAGATAAAGCATCAAAACTAATTTCCCCAATCCTTTCAAAAATATTTCCAGAAATTCCAAAAGGACACGAATCATTAGGACTAATATCATCAAATATAATTGCCAATCTTTTCGGATTAGGCAATGCCGCCACACCATTTGGACTAAAAGCCATGGAATCACTTCAAAAACTAAATAAACAAAAAGATACAGCCAGTAGAAGTATGATAACCTTTTTAGTAATAAATACCTGCGGCGTAACCCTAGTCCCAACCACCATCATATCACTAAGAATGATGCACGACAGTACTGATCCAACCAGTATAGTAATTCCCTGTATTATCGTCACCTTTATTTCACTATTTATAGGCTTAATAATAGATAGAATCTTCGCACGGAGGTATAAATGAAACTATTATCAAATTTATTCATTCCAGTTCTAGTGCTTACAGTAATAATTTATGGAGCCAAAAAGAAAATAAACGTATACGATAGTTTTGTCGAAGGTGCCAAGGAAAGCCTGCCAATGATATTAAATATGTTCCCACCATTACTCGCAATGATTTTTGGTATAAACATATTTACAAGTAGCGGTATAATAGATGAAATATTTCAGTTTCTAAAACCAATTTTTTACCTAGTAAATGTTCCTTTAGAAGTACTTCCAATCGCCGTAATGAGACCATTATCAGGAAGCTTTGGTCTAGCCCTCCTAAATGATATATATACCTTACATGGAGCCGATCACTATCTAAGTATTTTAGCCTCAATCATTCAAGGATCAAGTGATACAACCCTTTATATCATCACACTATATTTTGGAACAATAGGAATAAAAAAAATAAAATATGCCCTTTGGGCCGGATTACTCGCCGACTTAGTAACAGTTATTCTTAGTCTAATAATTGTCCCCTTGTTTTTTTAAACATACTACTGTATAATTTATTTAGGTGAAAAAACATGGAAAGATTACAAAAAATTATCGCAAATAGTGGATATTGTTCAAGAAGAAAAGCCGAAGAACTAATAGAACAAGGAAAAGTTACAGTTAATGGAAAGACCATCACAGACTTAGGAACAAAAGCCAATAACTCAGACACAATAATTGTTGAAGGAAACAAAATAGAAACTCAAAATAAAGAATATATCCTACTATATAAACCAAGAGGAGTAGTGACAACCACTAAAGATGAAAAAGGCAGAAAAACAGTCATGGATTTAATAGAAACAAAAAATCGATTATATCCAGTTGGAAGACTAGACTATGATACCAGTGGATTACTATTACTAACTAACGACGGTGAGTTAACTAATTTACTTATTCATCCAAAAAATGAAATACAAAAATTATACATAGCTAAAATAGACGAAGCCGTAAATCCACAAGAAATAAAAAAACTACTATCAGGAGTTATCATTGACGGTCAAAAAACAAAAGCCGATAGAGTAAAAATAAAAAAACTAGACAGAAGAAAAAATAAAACAATCATCGAAATAGTCATTCATGAAGGTAAATATCACCAAGTAAAAAGAATGTTTGAACAAATAGGCTATCACGTCGAAAGCCTAAAAAGAGAAAAATTTGCTTTCTTAGATTTAAAAGGTTTAAACTCAGGCGAATATAGACATCTAACAACCAAAGAAGTAAAAATACTTTATAGTTTAGTAAAATAAAAGTGAGATTTTTTATCCCACTTTTTTTAATAAAGTAATTGGCTTAACCTGTATAACTTTACTAACACTTTCAATTATTTTAAAAGGTCTAGTATTTCTATATAACTTAGAGTCACTAAGCTGAACATATAAATATTCAATCATTTTATCAATATTGTCCATATATTTAGCCTCATCTTCTCTAAGCGCATACTTAAATATCCAATCTACATGAACTTCAGTTTTGTAACTAGCGCCAATCATATAAGATAAAACATTTTCACCATCATAAGATAAGCACACTCTTTCATTTCTTGCAAACTTTTCAGAAATACTAAATAAATCACCTAAAGATAATTCACTATCACGCTCACTTATTTCATCATAATCATTATCAAGTAAATTAACATCAATATTACAAGATAATAATTTATAGTTACAATTAAAACTAGCCTTACAAGTAACTAAAGAATGTGTATATTCATTAAAATACGCCAAAGAGAAAACCTTTTCTCCATTAACCTCATCAAAAAATACACGGTTCCAGTTAATATCATCTGGAATAAAATTAATTATATTTGTGTTTCTCGGCCCCGAGTCAGGATCCATAAAAACATTCCTCCTTCATAACAATATATGCTAATTATAACACATTATATATACCATATCAAATTGAAGCGTAATAATAGAATCAAAATCTTCCACATAAAAAAAGACTTACTCGTCTTCTTCCTCAATCACAATAGCTTCAGTAGGGCAAGCCTCAGCTGCATCCCTAACTTCATCATCAACACTATCATTAGTAGCCTTAGCTAAATTATCATCATCAAATTCAAAATGATTAGGGCAAATTGCTACACATGAGCCACATGAAATACATAAATCTTTATCAACATGTACTTTTTCCATAATCTACCTCCTATAAACAATTATAATTAAAAACCATATAAATTGCAACCACACCTTTAAAAAAAAAGTAAAATGTGATATTATTATTCTAGAGGTGGTAGACATGGCGACACGTATGCAAAAGTATTACAAAAACGCTAGAGCCGAGGCTAATACAGATTCACGTAGTTCTCGTAATAAAGAACTATATGGAGAAATATACACAGGCAGTAAATATTCAAATATCGAAGGAATTGCCTCAATTGATAATGCAAATGAAGTAGATATCACCAAAGTAAAAGAAATGCTTAAAAATAGAGAAAATTATCAAAAAGAAAGACAATACCGCCGAATAACAGGTGAATATAAGCCAGAAAGACCAAAACCAGTAATTCAAAGAACCTTTGAAAGCAACGAAGACAAAAATTATGATATCAGAGACATCTTAAAAGAAGCCAAAGAAAACAAAGAACCAGATGATAAAGAAAGAGTACTAAGAAATACTCAATATAACATTTTAAAAAACATCGACCTAAAAAAAGAACTACATAAAGAAGACTATACCGAAGAAGGTGAAGAAGAATTAAAAGATTTAATTCAAACCATCACCAATACAAGCATGTTAAATAAAATAAACGATGTTGATCTAGCATCTGATCTTCTAAGCGATCTTCAAGATGACGATACCCAAATAGGGGAGATAAAAGATATCAAAGAACTAATTGAAGATAATGAAGACTTCGTAAAAGCAAAAAAAGTAGACACAAATGAGCCTACTTATGATCGTTCATTCTTTACCTCAAGTCTAAAACTTAGTAAATCAGACTTTGAAGGTGAAGGAAAGAAAAAAGGAAAAATACTAAATATCTTAATAGTAGTAATCCTAGTTTTAACAATTATAACATCAAGCGCTATTCTTATTATGAAAGCCCTTTAATTTACATCCCAGCAAAATAAACAAAGGAATAAAGAAAAAAATAACAAACATAATAATCAACATATCATCTTGGAAAAACTTATAAGCCGAGCCATTAGTAGTAAAAATAAATTGATTAACAATCAGAATAACCAAACAAATAATAATCTTAAAAATATTATTTGTTTTTTCTTTTGCCTTAAAAGTTTGTTCAAAAACTCGACTTACAAAATAAACAGCCACCATAAGTAAAACAAATAAAGCTAAAATCCACTCCATTGATAAAATACTTTCAACCCTGTCAATAAATTCACCAATTTGAACCTTTTTAAGTAAATGAAATTCAGGATATTCATATAAAAGCGAAAGTTGAAGTCCAAAAATACCAATCGTCATAAAAGCTGCATTAGCCAAACTAAGCATCGCCAGAATATAAAATGCTAAACTTTTTTTAGAACTATAGCCAGTTAATTTATATTTAGGAATAATAAGTAAGAAAAATAAAGGTAAAACATTGTAAGCCACCAAAACCAAAGAACCATAAAGTATAGAAACAGAATCTTTAGTAAACACCGGTTTCAAATTTTCCAATTCAACCCCACTAGAAATTCCTAAAATAATGAAAATAATAACAAAAATAACCACATAAAACAAAAGCAATGCCGTTCTAGAAACCGCATTTATCCCTTTAAATAAACTATAAATCAAAGGAATAATAAATACGATAGAAATAACCCAAATAGGCGTTTTATATAAAAATTGTGAATTAATAAAATGCGTCATATCAAGAAAAGTAATTTGCGCCACGAATAAAACTCCAAGCGCTAAAACAACATTCAAAAATTTACCAAAGCCTCCAAATAAATGCACATTCAAATCACAAATATTCATTTTTTCATCATAGTCACGTAAACGATTAAAAATAAATAAAGGAATAAGCCCCAAAAATAACGCAATAATTCCACTAAGCCAAGAATCACGACCACTAATCGCAATCAAACTACTAATACTAATACCAATATAACCCGCACGAATCAAAAACCAAACCAAACTATTGTATTCCATTGAACTAATATTCTTCATGATCTAACCTCCTCAATCGCACGGTTAAGTGAACCAGAAGATTCAATAGTCAAATCAGAAGTTATATCCACCTTAAGTTTAGGATAATACTCATCATTCCATTGTTCTTCAATCTTATCCCACTGTTTAGGATATTTTCCATATAACCTGTTACCAAATCCCACAACATCACATTTATATTCATTTTGAAGCTTATTCAAAGTTTTATTAAGCTGCTTCTCTAAAGCCGATTCCAACTTCTTTTCCATTTTTTTAACAATAGCCGGTTCATCCAAAGCAATTTTACCATTAACCTCAGAAACAAAACCACTACCTTTTACCTTAACCCGAAAATGATTAAAACTTTCATTAGTAATAGTTGTTTTAATATTATCAGAAGTAAAAACAACATCATTACCATCATATTTAAAATCAATTTTAAGCTCACTAACAGAATCATTTAAAACATTAATAGATTGACTATCAGTCACTCCAACATAACCAACAAACTTATCCTCCCTAAAAATCGCCGTATCATCAAGTTTCAAATAACCAGCCGGTTCAGTTTTCTCTAAATTAGTTTCCGAACTACCTTTTTTAACCTTCCCACTAATAGAAACCGAAGGCAAAATCGGATCATAACCCTTTTCCAAAACCCTTTCAATAAAAGGACTATAACTAATCGTCGTTGTAATAGACTGTGAATTAATATTAGACTCAATCAACGAAGAAATACTTTGTGATGGAGTCGCCTCCAAAGGCTCAACAATCTTTAAAATATCCTTAGCGTCACTATCCTTAGCCTGCATTAAATAAAATTGCTTACGAGTTTCCGGACTTCTAAGAAGCCAGTCAGCAATCTCCAAAAATCCTTCGCGCGCAATCTCCTCAGAAATAATTGCCACATTAATATGACCATAATATAAAGTCTTAGGAGTTTTACTATCCACACTGTTCGCCGCTTCAGTTAAAGTTTTACCCTTACCAGAAAAGACCGTCGTCGTTGCCTCTCCCTCCTTACTACTTGTTTGGGCTTTAGGCGAATTCGCAATCAAAAAACTAAGTTCATACTCATCATCACTTTTATCAATCGCAATAGCCGTAATAATAGCCAGTTCATCAAGTTCACGGTAATTACTACAACCACAAACAAGCAAAATACAAATCGCAAGCAAAATAATCTTATTCCTCATTTTTACCTCCCTGTTTAATCTCATCCATATTATTCAAATATAAAGGACGTTTAAAAATCTTAGGTAAAGGAAAACGTAAAATCGCATCCTTTTGACTAGCCTTAATTAAAGGACTAAAAGGCGCCATAAAAGGTGTGCCAAAAGAGTCCAAAGAAGAAAGCTTAAGTAGCCAAACAAGTCCAGAAGCCACAAGGCCAATAAGCCCAAAGAAAGTAGCCGATAAAATAAATATAAAACGCCAAGCCCTAATACCATTCATAAAATCAACATCATTAAAAATCAAACTACAAATAGAAGTAATCGCAATAACAATAACCGCAATAGGAGAAACAATCCCCGCATCAACAGCTGCTTGACCAAGCACTAAAGCCCCAACAATACTCATCGAAGTTCCCATATTAGAAGGCGATCTAATATCACCCTCACGTAAAATTTCAAAAATAATCATAAGAAGTATGATTTCAAAAAAAGTTGGAAAAGGAACTCCGCTCCTTTGAACCGCCAGAGAAATCAAAAGCTTATCAGGAACAGCCGTCTGATCAAAAGTTGTAATCGCAATATAAATAGCCGGCGTAAACAACGTAACAATCAAAGCCATAACCTTCAACATTCTCGTAAAACTAATATTAAGAGGTTTTTGGTATTGATCCTCCGAAGTATGCATAAAATCAACAAAAACATTAGGCAAAATCAAAACAAAAGGAGTATTCTCCACAATCAAAGCAATCTTTCCATTTAAAATGGATTGACATACCAAATCAGGTCTTTCCGTACTTAAAATCTGAGGAAAAACAGACTTTTCCTTAAGCAAGTACTCCTTAATATTTCCACTATCCAAAATTCCATCAACATCAATAGAACTCAAAATTTTTTTAATATTACTCACTGTTTTTTTATCTGCAACATCATTTAAGTAAGCAATAGTAACGCGAGTTTCCGTACGTTTACCAACCTTAACCTCATCAAACCATAAATTAGGATCCTTAATCCTTTTACGTACCAAGCCCAAATTCTTTGCATGACTTTCAGTAAAACTATCTTTAGGACCCCTTAAAATAGGCTCACTGGTAGATTCCGTAACTCCGCGATCGAGATCCGCACGAGTTTCCATTACAATAGCTTCAGAAACACCATCAACCACAATAATTGTAAAACCACTAGATAAATAATAAGCAAACTCATCAAAATTATTAGTAGTTAATACTTGTGAATTAAAAATACTATTTTTTAATAAATTATATAAATTATTATATAAATTTTCCTCAGTTAAATAATCAATACTTTTAATAATGCGGTCACTAATATCACCAGGCCCACTAGAACTTTCCATAAATAAAACGCCAACATCCACACCGTTAACCTTAATAACCCTAGTATTTAAGTCACCACTATTTCCATATAACGTCCTAATTTGTTTAATTACACTACTTACTTTCTTATTAATTTTTTTCATAAAACCACCTAAAATTATTATGGTAAAAAAAAGAAAAAATATAAGAAAAAAATAAAATATGATATACTATAATATAGAAAAGGAGCACGCATATGATAATTTATAAAAAAGGACTTTTAGAAAAAATAAAAGATTGGAACGATGGTACCATTTACATATTAACCGATTTTGATAAAACAATTACCTCAAATAATAGTCAAAGTTCATGGGGATTTTTAAAGGAAAACGATAGTATCGCCCCAGAATATATTAAAGAAAGAAACGAAATGTATAATTATTATAGACCAATCGAACTAGACACAACCATAGATGAAAAAATTAAAGCAAACCACATGAAAAAATGGTGGGAAGACACAATAAATCTTTTTATCAAATACAAACTATCAAAACAAACATTAGAAGAAGCAACCAAAAATCCCAATTTTATGGAATTTAGAGAAGGCGCTAAAGAATTCCTTGAAAATATGCATAAAAGAAATATTCCAGTTATTATCATATCCGCTGGTATTAGTAATTTTATAGAAGAATTTCTAATCAAAAATAATTGTAATTACGATAACATATATATCATCGCCAATACATTGATTTTTAAAGATGGAGTCGCCAAAGGAATAACCGAAGAAATAATTCATTCATCAAATAAAGACCAAATAATTTTTCCAAAACACATCCAAGAAACCATATTAAATAGACCAAACGTTATTCTTATGGGCGATACAATAACCGATGCCAACATGACTAAAAATACCAAAAAACACTCATTAAAAATAGGATTTTTAGATGAAAAAATAAACGAAAATTTAGAAAATTACCAAAAAAAGTTTGATGTGATATGCACCAATAATACATCATATCAAACACTTGCCAAAGAAATAAAAATATTAAAGGACTAGATAAAATGAAACATGAAGTAAAATGTCTTAGACTAGACGATAAAGGAAGAGGAATAGTACAAATAAATAATAAAATAACCTTTGTAAGAAACCTTTTGCCAACTGAAGAAGCAACCATACAAATTATAAACAATAAAAAGAAATATGCTGAAGCTAAAATAATTAACCTTACTAAAGAAAGTAAAGATAGAATAAAACCAAAATGCCCATACCAAAACTGTGGATGTCACCTAAAATATTTAAACTATAAAGCGCAACTAGAATATAAACAAAATAAAGTCAAAGACATCCTAAATAAATTCACTAAAATAAATCCTAAAATAAACAATATAGTTTATGATAATAATATAAACCATTATAGAAATAAAATAACCCTAAAAGTAAATAATAAAGTAGGGTATTATACCAACGAAAGTCATGAATTTTTACCAATAAATAGATGTGAATTAGTAAGTGAAAAAATAAATGAACTAATAAACATTTTAAATAAAGAAGATTTATCCAAAGTAAAAGAAATTACCATCAAAGAATTTGAAAAAATAATGATAATAATAGACGGAAAAATGAATATCGAAAACATCAAAGATAAAGTAGATACCATCTATATCAATAACACACTAATCAAAGGTAAACCATTCATAAAAACAAAACTAAAAGATTTAAAACTAAACGTATCAAAAGATTCATTCTTTCAAATAAATAAAAATATGACCGAAAAATTATATGATATCGCCATCAATTATTTAAACGAAAACCCAAATAAAACAGTCTTAGATTTATACTGCGGAACCGGAACAATTAGTCTATTACTAAGTAAATATTTCAAAAAAGTAATCGGAATAGAAATAAATAAAGAAGCCATAAAATGCGCAAATGAAAATAAAAAACAAAACAATATAACTAATGTAGAATTCATATGTGGTGATGCCGGAAAAGAAATAAAAAAACTAAAAGCCGATTTAATAATCGTCGACCCACCTAGAAGTGGATTAACCCAAGAAGGAATAGAAGATATCTTAAAAATAAATCCAGAAATAATGGTATATATATCATGTGATCCAATCACCCTTGCCAGAGACTTAAAAATTTTAAATCAAAAATATAACATCGAAGAAGTAACACCAGTAGAAATGTTCCCAAACACCTACCATATAGAAAATGTCGTTAAACTAAAAAGAAGATAGTAGACTTTACACTTTCCGCAAAAAATGTAAGTCTTTGTAGAATGTTACCTTACGATTATGTTACTAAACACTACTATAAAATAAATAAAAAATAACCTGTAAAATAAACGTCAAAAAAAATACTCATAAAAGAGTATTTTATTTTGACTTAACAAGTCTATAAACATCAATAGTCGGAGTATTAAATAACCTAAAATTAAAATCAGATACTCCAATTCCATTAGAAACATATAAATCACTATTACCAATTTTATAATATCCAGAAGAATACTTAGTTGCTCCCTTAGGAAGTAATAACTCACTAACAAAAGGAACTCTAATTTGACCACCATGTGAATGACCAGCCAAAACTAAATCATATTTGTTATCTTCAAGTTCATCAATATAATCAGGTTCATGCATAAGTAATATTTTATAAATAGGGCCATCCTTTTCAAAAGAATTAATATAATTTTGATTCTTTTGATTTTTATTCACAATCGATTCCTTATCAGCAAAAGAACTAACACCAGCAATCAAAATACTATCATAACCATTTTTATAAATAGAATCATAACTATTATTCAAATTCATAAATTCGCCGCCAGCAATAATATTTTCCCACTCATCAAACTTCGTATCATTTTCACCAGAAATAATATATTTTCCACTTCCAGCCGAAATCCTTTTAAGCTCTTTAGAAATCTCAGTAGCCATACTAGTCGTCATTTTCGTATCATCATCAATTAAATCACCAGTCATAACAACCACATCAGGATTTAATTCATTAACTCTATCAACTAGTTTTTTAAGCTCATCTTTTCCAAAGTTTTCACCATAATGTATATCACTAAGACTAACAATTTTAAACCCATCAAAATTATCCGTAATATTATCATTTTTAATTACATTTTCTTTAACCGCCAACTGTTTAGGTTCAATGTAAGAACCATAAGCAAATATAAATAAACCAATCAAAATAATGATAAAGATAAATTTAACAAGGCTAAAATGTTTCTCCCTTTTCTTGCCCATATTATTCACCTACCATAATTTTACCACAAACAAAAAAAAGCTAAAAGCTTTTTATCCAAATAATAATATAAAAGTTTGTAAAGACATAAGTATTCCATTATGCATAAAATGAAATCCCATTGTTACAAAAATATTGTTAGTTTTAGCAAGCATATAAGCAAAAGCTACACCCATCGCAGAATAAGCAACTAAATATAAGAAAAATAAATTACTATCAAACATACCAGTTAAATGAAGACCACCAAAGATAAATCCAGAAGCCAAAATAAATAAAATATTATTTTTAAATATATTTCTAAAACTTAATCTAAATACGCTTTCCTCTAAAATAGGGGCCAAGAAGACAGCTGAAATAAAAGTAAAAATAGGGTACATATCAAATTGGCTACGGATAGCAGTTTCATTATCAGAAGAGTTCCCACCTAAAATTAAAATTAAAGAATTAGCCATCATCATAATAATCACACCAGCAATATAGTATTTAAAATTACTAGTAAAATATTTCAAATGATTTTTCTTTAAATCAGTAAAAGCCCTTTTAAACTCATCTTTAAAAATAAAGAAAATAGCTAAAATAAGTAAAACTTCAATCAAAATAGAATAAAATTCTTTTCCAAAAATACTTAAAGAGTCATAATGAAGCCCCATTAACAATAAAGGAAGTTCCTTAAATAAACTTACAAAAAAATAAAGTAAGATAACAAATATACCTTTTAAAATGTTTTTAAGACGTGTATTTTTTTCAAAAGTAACCATTGCTTATCATCTCCTTTAAACATTATATCACACATCACAAAAAATTATCCACAAATAAAAAAGATAATAAAAACTATTATCTTCTTAAAAACATCCTTTTAACTTCATTAATTAAACTACCATTTAAAACAAAAGTAAAAATACATCCAATTAATAAAGCTAAAATATTAAGGTAAAAATTATTAATATAATATAAAATAGAAACAAAAATAAACATTATACTAATCTTCAAAATCAAAGAAAAATCATATTTAATTTTAACATATTTCAACACATCAAAATGTCTATAAATAAGCATTACAAAATAAGCAATAAAAGTAGATATAGCTGCCGCATAAATACCGATAAACTTAATTAAAACCAAATTAATAACAATATTAATAACCGCAGACATAATAGAAGTATTCATAACCTTTTTAGTAAGCTTTTTCGCAATATAAATAGCACTATAACAAATAACCATGTTGTTGCACAAAGCCCCAAGTACTAAAATTGGAATATATTTATAAGCTTCATTAAAATTAGGATTAATTAGGACACCAAAAACAAAAGGAATAACCGCAATAATCAAAATACTTAAACTACCAAATATTTTTAAAGAATTATTACACACTGAAGAAAAGAAACTATCTCTATCCTTATCATTAATATGAAGTGAAGCAGACTCGCTCCAAGACAAACTAAATACCGTTCCCAGACTAGATAAAATCGCCGGAAACTTATTACTAATCGCATAAATACCATTAGCCGCCGTTCCTAAAACGGCACTTATAATAGTTCTATCAGCCGCATTAATAATCCACCAAGAAATTCCATTAGGAATTAAAGGTAAAGAATATTTAATTAATTCCTTAGTTTTATCAAAAGAAGCTTTTTTAAAATCAATATGTTTATATAAACCAAGACTAAATACTAAATAAATAAATGTAATAACATTTGCGATAACAAAAGATAAAAGCATTCCATACATACCAAAATGTAAAAATACCAATAAATAAATATTACTAATTACAAGAATAATCGCATTAATAATACTCGCATAAGCAAATACCTTATTTTTACCAAGGCCACGAGCAATCTGCATCGCATTAGACATAAAGATAGTCGCTAGTATATAGAATAATACAACTAAAGTAAACTTAAAATGAATAAAAGACATTACTATTAAATACAAAATAGTAAATACCACAGAAAAAATAATTAAACAAATATAATTGTTACTAATTAGTTTTTTCTTTTCATCATCATTATCACGAGCATCAATCAAAAATCTAAACATCGCCATTTCCAGCTGCAAAGTAATAATAGGGGCAAGTAACGAAACATAAGTAATAATTAAATCAACAGATCCATATTCACTAGTACTTAAAAAAGAAGTATATAAATAAAGCATGAAAAAAGAAAGTACTTGTGGAAGTATTTTACCAATAAAAATAATAACAGTATTTCCAAATAATTCTTTTTTCTTATCCATACTAAACTCCTATTTAAAACAATTTTTTAAATCAATATATTTATCTTTAAAATCAGTTTTTATAACATTATTTAAAGATAATAATTTGTAGGTATCACTATCAATATTATCTAAATCAGAAATAAATTTGATATAATCACAATCTTTAAGCCATGTATCATAAGTAGATTTAATTTTATGATTACTGTTAGGTAAAACAATACATGGAGTAGCGGTAATATAACTAAATATCATTCCGTGAAGTCTGTCAGTAATAACTAATTTAGCTTTACCAAAATCAGCTAAAAGATTATTTAAATAATTAAGCCTTTCATCACAAACAAATTCATCATTAGGTATCGTAGTATCCCTAAGTACAATTCCCTCATTTTTACTATTAATAAACTTAGTAAGATTATCTATAAATTCATCATTAATCTTTTTCTCATCATCATTTCTAAAAGCAAATAATACATTATCTCTTTTAGAAACTTTAACCATATTTAAAGATAAAACAATATCAGGACATAAATATACTTCTTTATTAGGAAAATATTCTTTCATTAAATCATAAGAAATCTGTTCCCTTGCAAATAAAACAATATCCTTATGATTATTAATAACCTTAATATTTTTAGAAAGCCTTCTTTGACCATATTTACTATCACTAAAATTAATAGTTTGAGGAAAAGAAATAATTTTATTATTTTTAAAATTTTTAATAATAAATAACCTCATAAAATCAGCTTTTGGATACATATCACCAAAATTTCCACCACCAATTAAAGCAATAACATCATCCTTTTTAATGTTCCTTTTAATCTTCATAATATAATCATAAGTATTAGATATCATAATTTCTACGACATTGTAATCAGGATAATTTTCCACAATAAATTTCTTTTGGGCGTACCCAATCGCAATATCCCCAATATTACCATAGTCAGGACATAAAAACATATAAACAGTTTTAGAATTATCAAAATCTAAAGAAACCTTACTAGGAAATAAATAAGATTTAATATATTCATAAATTGGAATAAGTTTTTCCTTAATTAATTTCATAAAATCACCTTTTTAAAAACATCTTAAATTTAATACTAAAGAATAAAATATGAATTCCAAAATAAGAAATCAAAGCATATAGCCTATATAATTTCCTTGATTTACTATCAAATAAAACAACTTTTCTTGTTTCCTTTATAGTATCAGAAATCATCCTAATATACTTCTTATTGCCCTTTAAACTAGACATAGAAGATAATATAAATATTGCTTCCATAAATTCTCTATTTACCGCACTTTTAAATATTTCTAAATGATTTTTAATAATATAATCAGTTTCATTTTTCACAAATTTCAAAGCATCCATTCTTTTAGGGTTAAATTCAGAATTAATAATACTAGTTTCTCTCTGAAGATAGAAATACTTTTTAGCCGTATTAATAACTATTTTATTAGCCTTAGAAAACAGTAAATAAGTAGTATCTAAATCTTCACAAATTTTACCTTTAGGATATCTAATCCCATCAAATAATGAAGTTTTATATAATTTACCCCAAGCACTAGTAGTACAGTCTTGTTGATATAACATTTTTTCAAGCGCTTCAGTATTAGAGCAAACATACGAAATATTGTCATCGCTTTCTAAAACATCTTCACCATCATAGAAATTCTGATATAAACAAGTAGAAATATCTGCCTCATTACTTTCCAAACTATTATATAAAAACTCAATCATATCTAAAGCAATATAATCATCACTATCGACAAAGACAATATATTCACCAGTAGCAATATCAATACCAAAATTTCTAGCATCCGATAAACCACCATTTTCCTTATGTATAACCTTAATACGTTTATCCTTAGAAGCAAAATCATCACATATAGCACCACTATTATCAGTAGAACCATCATCAACTAAAATGATTTCCAATTTTTTATATGTTTGATTAATGATTGAATCAATACATTTTCCTAAATAATTAGAAACATTATAAACCGGAACTACTACAGTTACTTTTTTCTTCATTTTTTTCACCACCATTTAGAGAATTACAAATTAAACCTATAACTGCAAAAACCGTAAAGAAAGTATTCGCATAAAAGTCAGTAGTTAAAAGTCCTCCAATTAAAATAGCAATAATAATATATTTAAAAATGTCATCACTAGTTACCTTAATAAGCTTATAAACAAAAATTAAAGAATAAACTAACATAAATATACCACTACACATTAGAGTTTGTAAAATAAAGTTATGAGGTAAAGTGAAATTATAATTACTAGCCGCAAGACCATTTCCAAAAAGGAAATAAATAGGCGAACTTATCGTAAAATCCCAAGCTTGATGATAACCTTCAAGCCTTCCAGAACCAGCAAATATCGAATCATCACCTCTTACCATAAATAATTGATATAGTAAGAAAAAAGATGCAATAACAAAAATTAATAAGAACATCAAATTTTTAAAATTAATTTTACCCTTAGAAAAACTATTTTTAATAATCCAAAGACCAATTGCTAAAGCAGAAGCAACAATACCAGTTCTTGAAGAATTAAAGAATAACGCAACAGCAATAACTGCTAACTTAAATAAAGAATTAAACTTTTTATATTTCAAAAGCTGATACATATAAATAACCACACCAACACCTAAAAATATTGATAAGATACTAAAACCACTAAATACCGCATCAAATACAATTCTTTGGGCAAAAAAGTTAATATTTCCAATCATAATTCCTTTATAAGTATATAAACCACATTGAATAATAACCGCCAGTGCTGTCGCAAAAATTACATTACCTATAGAATTAACAAACTTACTAGAAAAATCCTTTGGAAGTAAAGTCTTGATATAATCTTTAGCATAATAAGTTAAAGCAATCGGTAATATCATAATTGTAATTTGAATAAACTCCATAATATTAGATAATACAAAATTACCAATGATACTTTGAACAAAAAGAATAATCAGAAAAATAATAATTAGTAAAAAATTTTTCTTCAAACAATACTTACCCTTAGCTAAATCACGAACTAATAAAATTAAATAAATAAGTAGAAAAATATAAATCCAAGAAAACATATGATGCAAATTCGCACCTAAAATACTAATTGAAAATAAAGGGGTACTTAAAATTAATAAATTAAATAATGTTTCATATTTTGAAGTATTTTTTTGAAATAAATAGTAACCAAAAAATAGAAGAGAAAAAGCAAAAGCAAGATTACTATTTATCATATATAAAACAATTAAAATTGTTTCTCCAATAATCATTTTATCACCCCTTATTTATAAAGCTTTTTAATATTGTTTTTGTAATTATCAAGATTAGTATATAAATTAATTATACCATCAAAAGACTCTTTATAACCATTTTGAAGAATATAATGTAATTTACAAACATAGTCCTCATTAATTTTACAAATTAACCATTTATTATCTTTAAAAATTTCCTTAAGGCCACCTACACCACTATTTAATACTGGTTTACCTAAGCAAACACTTTCAACAGCTGTAAGTCCAAATCCTTCATAAATTGATGGCATTATAACACACTTACAATTTTTAATAACCTTAGAAGGATTTTTCATAAAGCCCATCATTTTAACCGTAGAATCTAGACCATATTTTCTAATTAAATTCGCGCATTCATCATACATAGGTCCATCACCAATCATACAAGCGGAAATCCTTTTTCCATAAGTTTCATTATACAATCTAATTAAATTGATAAATAATAAAGGATTTTTTTCAGTAGATAATCTACCAAAATAACAAACATCAAAATGTTCATTAAAATGAGCTTTAGATTGATTAATAATCATATTCTTATCCACATAATTCGGAATAATTGAAACCTTGTCTTTAATATTATCTTTAAAAACATATTCATCATATACACTTTCAGAAACCAAAACAATTTTATCCATTTTTTTAGAAGTTAAGGCGTATAAAAGTGTCTTAAGATTAACTTTAGAAAACCAAGTTGGATTCTGATGTATCTGAGAAATTCTTTTAGCTTTATATTTAAGCCTAGAAACAATCAAACTAGCTCTAAAATCATGAGCATGAATAATGTCAGGTCTAAACTCCTTTAAAGCCCTTTTAACATTTCTAAAAGATAATTTATCAATTAACATATAATCAATACCACGTTCAATTAAAATATCTTCAACATTACCCTTAGTAGCTACATAAAGCATATCATATTCATCATTAAATTCCTTAATAATAGTACAAGCAACGTTTTCAGCGCCAGAAAAATTATTACTAGCTAAAACATGCATAACCTTAGTTTTTCTTTCATAAATATTTACCATCTCATTCATAATATTAGAAAGTAAATATTTATTAATATCATTTCTATTCTTTCTAGAAATTTCTATTAACTTTTGCCTGTTTAAATATAATTCTTTAATTCTTTTAACAAAAGAGTAGCTATCATTTTTAGGAACAACATAACCGTTAATTCCATCAGTAACTAAATCTCTATTACCACGGCAATCAGTTGCGATAATAGGTAAACCTACATACATAGCTTCCATAATATTAACCGGAAGACCCTCACGTAAACTTGCCGAAAGAGATATATCAGCAATTTTTAATAATTTAGGAATATCATTTCTAAATCCTAAAAAATGAATATTATTATTTAAATTTTTACTATTAACAAGTTCCTGATAAAAACCATTATAAGAATCCTTACCAGCCAATAACAAATGAATATTTGGATAATTTTTCACAAGAATTTCCATTACATTAATTAAAAATAATTGATTCTTGTTTTTATTAAGTTCAGCCGGATAAATCATCACAAAATCATCATCAGATAAACCTAAAGATTTTCTTAAATTAGATTTATCAAGAGAAGTCATACTAACATCAAATTTTGACTCATCAATTCCCACACCAGGAACATAATAAACATTAACATCAAATTTATTTTTAGCTAAGTTATAATCCTCTTTATTAATAGTTATTAACTCATCAGTATATCTAGCTAAAATCTTTTCCACAGGATAAAATAAAAGCCAATTTAGTAGGGGAGCACCCTTATAAAAATGAAAACCATGCGCTGTATAAATAACCCTTGTACCATTCTTACGAGCCTTTAAAGCCGCTAATCTTGTAACCACACTACCCATAGGAGTATGAGTGTGAATAATATCATAATTTTCACTTTCAATAACCTTTTTAAGCCTCCTAATAGCCTTTAAATTATTTAATTTAAATGGGCTTCTTTCAAAAGGAATTTTAATCTTCTTATCACAAAAAGGAATATCATTATCGCCATTAGTGGCTACATGAACTTCATAGCCATTATCCTTAAAATATTTTAAAAACGGCACGTGAAATAACTCGATATGAGAATCTACCGTTGCCGTAAATAATACCTTCTTCATAATATCCCCCCTTGATATTCTAATCTATAACTAATTCACTAATCTCATTCGCACCAGATCTTTTATTAACCCTATGCATAACCTTATGGCTAAAAAGATGCTTTTCTAAAGTGTTAAGCTCATTCGCAATTCCACTTTTTTTAATTTCTGCTCCTTGTTTTGAAAAAATAGTTTTAATCGTTTTAAAAATAACTTTTATATCCATTAAAAACGAAAAATTGTTGGCATATTCAATATCATAATTAATCTTATCTAATATACTAATATCATTACGACCACTAACCTGAGCAAGACCAGTAATTCCAGGAATTACATCAAGTCTTCTTTTTTGATTGTCAGTAAACAAAGCTGCATAACTGGTAATCCAAGGTCTAGGACCAATAAACGACATATCACCCTTTAAAATGTTAATAAATTGTGGTAGCTCGTCCAAAGAAGTTTTTCTAATAAAATTACCAACTTTAGTAACCTTATTCTCATTAGAAAAATCAAGAACATTATTATCCACTGTCATACTTCTAAATTTATATAAAGTAAATTCCTTTCCCTTATAACCAGTACGCATTTGTTTAAATAAAATAGGACCATTACTTTCTAATTTAATACAAATACTAACTATAATCATTGGAACCATAAATAAAATTAAAAGTAGAGTAGATAAAATAATATCAATAAATCTTTTAACATATTTATACATACTAACACCCTATAAACTCTCTATATTTTCGTCTTTAATAACTTTAGTAAAATTATCATTTAATAAATCATTTATAACCTTTTCATCATGAATAATTTTTCTTAACTTAGAATGTAATTTTTTTAAATTGCATTCGCTACTTTCATGGTGTATATCAGAAGCAAGAAAATGAATCATATTATGTTTAAGTAATTTTTTCAAAGTTTTTTTCGCATCATTTCCATATTTGCCAAATAAACTTTCATAATTACTTTGAAATAAAACGCCCATTTTTAAATAATCTTCTACCCATTTATAATTCTTTTTAACATAATTATATCTTTCAGGATGGGCAATTATAGGAACAACGCCGCAATCCATTAATTCTTTTATAACTAAATCTAAATCATCAAATTCCTTATCCATAGGAAGTTCGATTAATAAATATTTAGAGGCATTTAAAGTCGCAATTTCAGTATTAAATAAATTCATTATGTTTCCGTTAACCATAACCTCATTGCCAAGATAAACATTAATATTGATTCCACGCCTTAAAGCCTCAGCCTTAATTTCCTTAAATAACTTTTTCTTTGTATTGTTATTACAATTAAATCTACTATTTTCAATATAATGTGGCGTAAGCATTACATCAGTAACGCCCTCATTAGCTAATCTTTCAAGCATAGCCATAGATTCATCTAAGCTCGTGCTACCATCATCAATTCCAAACATTACATGAGTGTGTAAATCTTTCATTACTATTCACCATAATAACCGTAATAGCCATATCCATAGCCATGACGTTTTTTATCAACTTTATTTAAGATAACACCAGTAATATTACTTCCAGCTTTTTCAAAAGCTTTTTTAACATCTAATAATTGTTCCATTTTAGTTTGTTTGTTTGATACAACAACAATATTAAAATCAGAAATCCTACTTAAAATTAAAGTATCACTCAAACCTAAAACAGGTGGACAATCAAGGAAAATATAATCATATTTTCTCTTTAAAAATTCAAGTAATAATTTGTTATTATCAGAAGATAAAAGTTCAGTTGGTGATGGTGGAGTAGCCCCTAAATTAATGAAATCTAAATTAGGAACACTAGTTTTATTAATATAACCATCAAAAGTAAAACCATCCTTATTAACATTAACAATCATATTAGAATAACCATTCTTTTTGTTGTTAGGAATTCCGAAAATTCTGTGCTGACGCCCTTTACGAAGATCAGCATCAATAATTAAAACTTTTTTATTATCCTTCGCAAACGAACAAGCAAGGTTAGCAGTTATAAAACTTTTACCTTCACTAGGGTTCGCACTAGTCATCAAAATAACCTTATTTCCGCCATCTAAATCAGAGAATTTTAAATTAGCTCTAATAGATTTTATTGATTCACTAAAAGAAGATTTAGGATTATCATTTAATAAAATTTCATTTTTAATCTCATTCTTATTTGTTTTCATTTTTCCCCTTCACCTTTTCTACTGTACCTAAGACAGTTAATTTTGCTTTATTTTCAATAGCTTCTACTGATTTTATAGAAGTATCAAAATAATAAATTAAAAATATAATAATTAAACTTAAGAATAATCCAACAGCGCCAGATAAAGCAACTTGTTTAATTAAAGAAACATTATAAGGTTGGTTTCCAATTTGAGCTTCAGATAAAATTGTAACGTTTTGTAATTTAAAGATGTCATTAACTTCAGAGATAAACGTTTTCGCAACCTCAGAAGCAATATCACGAGCAAGTACATTGTCTACCGAACTAACTTCGATTTTAATAATTTCAGTATCATCTACCGAAGTAACCGAAATATTTTCAGCAAGTTCCTTAACAGACATATCTAAATCTAATTTATTAATAACTTTACTTAAAACACTTCTATTTTTAACAATCTCACTATAAGTAGAAACAAGTTGTTGGTTCATACTAATATTAGAAGTATTAGTATCTTCCTGTTCACTTACAAGGATAATTGTTGTAGAACTGTGATACTTTGGTGTTTGAATATGTGCGAAATATAAATAACCATTAGCTGCAAACACAAGTATAAATATAATAATTAACCATATTTTTGATATAAAGAAATCTAAAATTTCTCTTACATTAATTTCTTCCATAATATCCCCCTTAAAATCTATTAACTTAAAGATTTATTTCTTTTATATAATACTCCTAATCCCATTAATACAAGTAAAGTACCAAATAACATATTAGAAAATGGAACTTCAGCACTGGTATTAGGAACTTCAACTTCTAATTCATCTGCAGGATTTACTACATTTTGATTATCAGTTAAATTAGCTTCAGTATTTTCTTTTTCAGCTTTAGCTTTTTGCTCAGCTTTTTCCTGTTCAGCTTTAGCTTCTTGTTCAGCTTTTTCTTTCTCAGCCTTAGCTTTAGCTTCTTGTTCAGTTTTTTCTTTTTCGATTTTAGCTTTCGCAGCTTTCTCAGCTTTGATCTTAGCATCCTTTTCAGCTAAAGTTTTAGCCTCATCAGCAGCTTTGTCTATCGCAATTTTAGCAGTCGCAAATAAATTTAAACTATCCTTAGTATCAGAAGTTTTAGTAACATTTGCTACTGGACACTCTTTATCAAATGTATTTTTATCAACTTTTCTGCCATCGACACCATAATAAGTTTCATCATCAATTACACATGAATTTTTACATTCTTGATCAAATATTAACTTACTAGTTTCTTCGCCAGTAGTATCATAGTAATTCTCATTTACAATCTTACAAACATTTGCACATGCATTTCTATAAGTTTGTTCATCAACTACATTACCAGATTTATCATGAAAATTACCATCTATATATTTACAAGTTGTATCAACCATAACATTTAAATCAAAAGTTTCACTTAAATTAGTAGTTTTGTTATATAATCCAATAACACTTGTATATTTAGAATCACTAGGAACAAATATTTTAGCCACTTTTTCCTGACCATCAGATTTAACAGTTACAGAAACTTTACTATTATCTGAAATTTTACTTACAGGAATTCTTACCTTAAAACTTTCAGAAGCATTAAAACTTTCTTTCTTTTTACCATTTTCATCTAAAATAGTTGCATCACTAGAAACTGTATATTTGCTAGCGCCATCTAAATCAACAGAAATATAATCAGATTCAAAATATTTTTTATTTTTACTTAAAGATAAAGCAGTATTATCACTATTAACCTTCATAGTCGCTTTCTTAGTTTTATAACCTTCATATTTAGCCTTAACAGCTTTTTCAACTAAAGGTTTAATATAATTAGAAACAAGGCCATAAGTATCTTCCTCATTATTTTCATCTTTTAAAATAGGATTAACTTTAGCACCTTGGAAAGTAGCATCCATATACCACCAAATAGCAGCTTGTGTAATATACTTATCAGTCGCACTATCACCAGTTATTTTTGAATTGGGATAACTATTTTCTAAAAGATATAATAATCCTTCATCACCATTATCATCAAAAGATAATTTCATATTTTTCTTTAAAGGCATTTTATCAAAATTCAAACTATAAACAGTTTTCTTACCAGTAGTAGTATAAATAGTAAAATCTTGATTATAGTTGCCTATAAAACTAGTAATCTTTTTCGCACTCTTAATCGTAATAGTTTTAGCCTTAGTAGCCGCGATAGTGTCACTACATCCAAAAACTAATAACGCACAAGTTATTAAACTTAAAAACAATATTTTACCAATTTTTTTCATAAATTTCCCCCCTGATTACTTCTTTATAAGAAGTCCCTTTTTGTTTTCGGTGGGTTATACTAACAGAAAATTAATGCTTTGTCAAATCGAGCCAAAACCATATAAAACAACAGAAAACTCAAAAAATAACAAAATAAAAAAAGAAAATCATAAAAACATGGATTTTTAATAGAAAATTTGCTACTATTATAATAGGAGGGTAAACAAATGACAGTAATACTTATAACGCTAACTTCTCTAACAATAATAACCTTAAAAGTTTTATCAATAGGCAAAGACTATGATGAAACATTAAACAAGGAAATCCACTTTAAATAGTGGATTTTTCAATTCCAAAATTTTCATTTTGACAAATAAAAATAGTTATAGTACAATACCAAACATTTAAAGAGGTGAAATCATGTCAAAAATATTTAATATACTTTATAAAGTAATATTCGCACTATTTATAGTCGCATTAATATGTTTAGGTATAGAGCTATGCATATTAAACCTATTACCAAATAAATATTTATTTATAATATTAGGAATAATTTTAATTATAATAGTTATATTTACATTAATGTTTAAAAAAATAAAAAAACTACCACTTAAAATTGTTCTAACACTAATAGAAATCATCATAACGCTAGGAAGTATTTTTGGAATAGCTTATTTAAACGATACAAATAACTTTTTTAACAATATAAAAACAGTAAAAACAGAGACAGACATTTATTATGTTATAGTAAAAAAAGATAGTTCATATAATAATATAAAACAATTAGAAAATAAAACAATCGGTATTTATATGGGAAACACCGAAGCAACAAATAAACTAGAAGAAAAAATAGAATTTAAAAAAGAAACACTAATAACCACAAACGAAGTAATTGAAGGAATAAATAAAACAGATGCCATATATTTAAATTCCGCATATTACGATTTAATTTGTGAAGAAAATGAAAACTTTTCTAAAAACATTCGAATAATTGATAAAATAAACATAACCACAAATACAAAAATAGAAGAAGATGAATTAGATATAACAAAAGAACCATTTAATATATTAATAAGCGGAATAGATACAGATGGTTCTATAACAAAAACATCAAGAAGTGACGTTAACATAATTATGACCGTAAATCCAAAAACGCATGAAATATTATTAACCCATATTCCAAGAGATTATTATGTAAGGCTTCATGGAATAGACGGTGGGGAAGATAAACTAACACACTCTGGAATATATGGAATTAATATGACACTAACAACAATAGAAGATTTACTAGACATAGATATAAATTATTACGTTAGAGTAAATTTTACAACCTTAATAAAATTAGTAGATACCATTGGCGGAATAGATGTTGTATCCGATCAAGCCTTCAGCGAATATGGATATAGCTATAAAAAAGGTATTAACCACTTAGATGGTATGAATGCTCTAATGTATTCAAGAATAAGACACGTCTTAGAAGGCGGAGATAGAGCTAGAGGAAAACATCAAGAACAAGTTATAACCGCCATCTTCCAAAAAGTTACAAGTAGCGAAGTCTTATTAAAAGACTATAATAAAATACTTGAAACCTTAAATGACTCACTTCAAACAAATATAACATCAAGCCAAATGAAATCATTTATAAAAAATCAATTAAATGGAGTGCCAAACTGGAATATAAATTCAATAAGCGTTGATGGAACAAGTTCACGAGGTAATTGTTATTCAATGCCAGGAAGTAATCTATATGTAATGATACCAGACCAAAACACTGTTGATAACGCTCATAAATATATAACAGAAATTGAAGAAGGCAAAACATTTAAAGAAATAAAATAGACATTGTAATAAATTAATAAATATGATATATTATATTTAGTGAGGAATTTCCTCATAAAAAAGGGAAACATTGTAACATATCAATGCTTGCCGAATTTTTCGTTAAGCACTTAAGTCTTAGACTTAGGTGCCTTTTTTTATTAAATAAACTTCCAGAGAAGACTAATTAACAAAATAATGATTATAAGTAATACTACGATTAAAAAATCTTTCTTACTCATAAACACCGCCTCCCTCCCAGGAACCCCCTGAAAAATAAAAGACAAGCACCAATAGCGGTTACAATATTTCCATGGGTATTAATATATATTAACTGTTCAAACAAGTCAATGCTTTTTACAAAATTCCCTTTTCTGCATATTTTTAAGCGCAGATTTGCCATTTTTGTCATAAAAAAATAATTTATCATAAGCACTAGGCAAAACACATATAATTGTGGTATAATGTAGTTGACTTCATGAAAAAAGCAAGAAGAGTGGGATATCCCACTCTTTAATGTAGTAGGAGGAAAAAATGATTGAAGAAAAAGTGAGAGACTTATTACAAAGCCCTATCGAAGAAGCTGGATACATACTAGACGAAGTAGTTTATACCAAAGAAGGGAAAACATATACCCTAATGCTAGTAATTGATAAAGAAGGTTATATAACCATAAATGATTGCTTAGCCGTAAATAAAATCGTAAATCCACTTTTAGATGAAGCTGATTTAATAAGCGACAGTTACGTATTAGACGTATGTTCAAAAGAGAAAGGAAGGTAAAATAATGAACGGAAAAGAATTCAAAAAAGCCGTTGATGCTTTATCAGAAGAAAAAGGCATCGATAAAGAAACAATATATGAAGCAATGACACTTGCTTTAACATCTGCATACAAAAAAAATTATCATTCATTATCCAACGTAAGAGTAGATATTAATAAAGAAACAGGCGACATCAAAATTTTCTCTTACAAAACAGTAGTTTTTGATGAAGAATGGGAAAAAGAAGAAGGAAAATACGAAACCGAAATCATCACCGATGAAGATGGAAACGAAGAAGAAGTAGAAAAAGACTACTACTTTGATGACCGTATTCATATAACTTTAGAAGAAGCAAGAAAAATAGTTAAAGATATCCAAATTGGAGAAACAATCGAAGAAGAAGTAACCCCAAAAGATTTCGGAAGAGTTGCTGCCGCTACCGCAAAACAAGTAGTAGTTCAAAAAATAAGAGAAGCTGAAAGAGAAATCATCAATAATGAATTCGAAGACAAAAAAGATGAAATGGTTGTAGGAACAGTAGCCATGGAAGACGTAAGAAATTACTATATCGATTTAGGAAGAACACAAGGCATTTTACCAAAATCAGAAACAATTCCAGGTGAAACAATAAAAATGGGTTCAAGCATCAAAGTATACATCAGTAAAGTAGAAAATAACTCAAAAGGACCACTTATCTTACTTTCAAGAAATCATTATGGATTTGTAAAAAGACTATTCGAATTAGAAATCCCAGAAATAAACGAAGGAATTATCCTAGTTTACAGCGTAGCTAGAGAAGCTGGAAACCGTACAAAAATCGCCGTTTATTCAGAAAATCCAAACGTTGACCCAGTAGGAGCTTGTATTGGAGAAAGAGGAAGCAGAATTAACCGTATAATCGAAGAATTAAACGGAGAAAAAATTGATATAGTTCCTTATGATAACGACGAAGCAAGATTTATCGAAAATGCTTTAAGTCCAGCTAAAGATCTTCATATCTTTATAACAGATGAAAAGAAAAAAGAAGCACTAATAGTAGTTGATGATGATAATCTATCACTTGCTATTGGTAAAAAAGGACTAAACGTTCGCCTAGCATCAAGACTTACACACCATAAATTAGACATCAAAACAACAGAGGAAGCCAAAGAAATGGGAATCAATATAGCTTAATGAAACAAAGAAAAATTCCTATGCGTATGTGCGTAGTCACAAGAGAAAAATGGCCAAAAGGTGAACTTATTAGAGTAGTCAAAACCGAAGAAGGAGTAATTGTCGATAAGACAGGAAAGCAAAACGGTAGAGGGGCATATCTAAAAAAAGACTTAGAAGTTTTTGAAAAGGCACAAAAAACAAAAATTCTAAATAAAGTCTTAGAAACAGAAGTAAACGATAAAGTGTTTGAAGATTTAAAACAAATATTAAAATAATAGAAAAGAGGTGCTAAAGCTATGATGAGTGTACTAGAATATGCACAGGACGTTAATAGAACAGTAGAATGGGTATTAGAAAAATGTAAAGAACTAAATATTGACGTTCAAACAGAAGAAGATTTACTAGACGAAGACGCCATAGTAATGCTAGATAATAATCTAGAAACCGACGAAGAAATTGAAGAAGCTTATGAAGAAAAAGTTGTAAAACAAAAAACACCTGCAAAAAAAGCCAAAAAAGAAAAAAAGGAAAAAGAAAATAAAGAAGATTTAGCTAAAAAGAAAAAAGAAATGTATAAAAACAAAGAAAAACTTAGTGGAAATGCCATAAATGAAAATATTGTTTTATACAAAGAAAATATGACAATTGGTTCACTAGCAGAAGAACTAGGAGTGCAGGGTGCCGAAATAATCAAAAAGTTATTCGCTTTAGGACTTATGGTTAATATCAACAGTCCAATTTCCTTTGAAAACGCAGAAATTTTAATCGTTGATTATGGAAAAGAACTAAAAAGAGAAGAAAATGCTGACATTACAAACTTCGAAGAATACGAAGTAATCGATAATGAAGAAGATCTAGAAGTAAGACCCCCAGTCGTTACTATAATGGGACACGTTGACCACGGAAAAACAACATTATTAGACGCAATCAGAAGAACCGATGTTGTATCAACCGAAGCCGGAGGAATTACGCAGGCTATATCAGCTTACCAAGTAAAATGTGACGATAGACTAATTACCTTTATCGATACACCAGGACACGCCGCTTTCACTGAAATGCGTGCCAGAGGCGCAAGTATAACCGATATAGTTATCATTATAGTTGCTGCTGATGATGGTGTAATGCCACAAACCAAAGAAGCAATCGATCATGCAAAAGCTGCAGGTGTTCCAATAATCGTTGCTATAAATAAAATGGATAAACCGGAAGCTAATCCAGATAGAGTAATGACTGAACTTGGTGAATATGGATTAATGCCAGAAGAATGGGGCGGCGACACAATCTTCACAAAAATATCAGCCGCAACAGGCGAAGGCATTAACGACCTATTAGAAAATATCTTATTAATCTCAGATATGAATGAATTCAAAGCAAACCCAAATAGATATGCAATTGGAACAGTAGTAGAATCAAGATTAAGTAAACAAGTAGGTTCAATAGTAACAGTTTTAGTTCAAAACGGAACTCTAAGACTAGGAGATCCAGTTGTTGTTGGAACATCATTTGGTAAAATCAGAACCCTTAAAAATGATAAAGGCGAAGAAATTACCGAAGCTGGACCATCAAGACCAGTTGAAATTACAGGAATCAGTGAAGTTCCAAGTGCTGGAGATAAATTCATGGCCTTTGAATCAGAAAAACAAGCAAGAAGTATAGCCGAAGAAAGAAAAACCAAAGCTAGATTAAAAGAAAATCATAAAAAAGCTTCCGTATCATTAGATGACCTATTTTCTAAAATAGGAGAAGGATTAAAAGAAATTAACGTAATTCTAAAAACCGACGTAAACGGAAGTGCAGAAGCCGTAAAAAATTCATTAAACAAAATAGATGTAGAAGGCGTTAGAGTAAATATAATCCGTAGTGGTGTTGGAGCCATTACCGAAAGTGATATCGTTCTTGCAAACGCATCAAACGCCATCATAATTGGCTTTAACGTTAGACCATCAAACAATATAAAAGATAAAGCCAAAGAAGAAGGCGTAGAAATAAGACTATATGACATTATATATAAAGTAGTAGAAGAAATGGAAGCCGCAATGAAAGGTATGTTAGACCCAGAATTCGAAGAAAAAATTCTAGGAAATGCCGAAATTAAACAAATATTTAAATTCTCAAAAGTTGGAAACATTGCCGGTTCATTAGTTACAGACGGCGTAATTACTAGAAATAGTAAAGCCAGAATCATTAGAGACGGAGTAGTAATCTACGATGGTGAAGTAGGTTCACTACAAAGAGAAAAAGATTCTGTCAAAGAAGTTAAAAAAGGCTTAGAATGTGGAATCACAATCGAAAACTTTAACGACATCAAACCAGGCGATATTATAGAATCATATGAAATGGTAGAAATTAAGCGATAATCTCGCTTTTTTTTCTTATCTCTGATATAATAAAAACAGAAAAGAGGGATAAAATGAGCATTAAATCCGAAAGAGTAGCCGATAGCCTTATCGAACAAATAAGCTACATCATAAAAACAGAAGTAAAAAACAAAGACATAAACTTTGTCACCATAACCGATGCCGAAGTATCAAACGATTTAAGTTTTGCTAAAATATATTTTACAGTCTTAGATGAAACAAAAATAACCGAAACAGAAAAAGCCCTAAAAAGTGCCGGCGGTTTCATAAGACATGAACTTAGAGATAGAGTAGACATTAGACAAATTCCAGAATTAAGATTCGTTTACGATGAATCTATTGAATATGGAAAAAGAATTGAAGAAAAATTAAAAGAAATCAAAGAAGCCGAATAAGGCTTTTTTGTTTTATAAAAACACAAGTTCTTGATAAAAAATACCATATGGTGTAAAATGTAGATAATAGGAGAGTGAATAAAATGAATAAAAAAGGATTCACACTAGTGGAATTACTTGCCGTAATAGTCATTCTTGCAATCATTGCCGCAATCGCCTTTCCATTTATACAAGATTCAATAGATGATTCAAAAGAAAAGACATATAATGAACAAGTAAGAACGATAGAACACGCTGCTAAAAGATGGGCCGCAGACAATAGCGCAGAGCTAAACAAAACAACAACATATAAATCAGTAGATTTTCTAAAACAAAATGGCTATTTAGCCAGTAATAAAGAAATAATCGATCCAAGAGACAATAGCCAAATGAAAGGCTGTGTAAAAATAACCTACGATGAAGAATATAAACAGTATAAATATGAATACGGAAGTGTTTGTTCATAAAACCAATGACTAATTGGTTTTTATTTTTCAATTTACAACTTGAAATATAAATGATATAATAATCGGCAGAAAGAGGTATAGTATGAAGTTATCATTAGTAGTTCCTTGTTATAATGAAGAAGGAAATGTAAAACTTTTCGCAGAAACAGTAAAAAACACATTTAAAAATCAAATACAAGATTACGAAATAATTTTCATAAATGATGGTAGTAAAGATAATACAATAGGAAAATTAAAAGAATTATTAGAAGAAACAGATCAAAATATTAAAATAATCAATTTTTCTAGAAACTTTGGTAAAGAAGCCGGAATATATGCTGGATTAAAAGAAGCCCAAGGAGATTATGTAACAATCATCGATGCCGATTTACAACAAAGACCAGATTACGTTGTAAAAATGGTAGAAATCTTAGATGAAAATCAAGAATATGATTCAGTAGTTGCCTATCAAGAACGAAGAAAAGAAAGTAAAGTTTTAACATTCTTTAAAAATAAATTCTATAAAATAATAAACGGAATGTCTGAAACAGAATTTGTTATGGGTGCCAGTGACTTTAGAACATTCAGAAGAAACATGGTAGATGCAATATTAGAAATGCAAGAATACTATCGTTTCTCAAAAGGAATTTTCTCATGGGTAGGATTCAATAACTGTTATATGACTTATGATGTAGAGGCTCGTAATGATGGAACCTCAAAATGGTCATTTTATAAATTATTTAAATACGCTATCGAAGGAATCGTTTCATTCACAACTGTTCCACTTAGATTTGCAACAATTTTAGGTATAATAGTTTCATTACTTTCATTAATATATTTAGTAGTAGTCCTAATAGAAAAAATATTTTATGGAATCGATACCGAAGGTTATGCAACCATCGTAACCCTTATCCTATTATTAGGTGGTGTCCAATTATTAAGTATTGGAATTATCGGTGAATATCTAGCGCGAACTTACGTTGAAACAAAAAATAGACCAGTCTATATTACAAGAGAAATACTAACAAATGAAAAGGGAAAAAACAATGATAAACAAAATAAAAAAACTATATAAAAAATATGAAGAAATAATCAGTTATTTATTCTTTGGCGTTTTAACAACCGTAGTTTCTTTTGGGACATATATTTTCTTTGCTAATATACTTTTCCCACAAAAAACCGACCTAGATATTCAAATTGCCAATATCCTTTCATGGATATGCGCTGTTGCTTTTGCCTATATAACAAATAGAATATGGGTTTTCAAAAGTAAAACCAAAGGAAAAATGCAAATAAAAGAAATATTTAATTTCGTATCAGCTAGAATCGCTTCATTATTAGTCGATATGGCCATGATGTATATCATGTATAGTTTAATGCACATAAATGATACAATAGCCAAAATAATCGTTCAATTTGTCGTTGTGGCTATGAATTATATACTAAGTAAATTAATAATATTTAAAAAATAAAATTGACTTTTTGCCCAAATATTAGTACACTATAAGTGCATAAATTATTATGCATAAAAAAAGCGGTGAACCCAGCCGTAAAATCGGGACTTAAAAAAGCGGTGAACCCAGCCATTAAATCGGGACTTAAAAAAGCGGTGAACCCAGCCATTAAATTGGGAGTTAAAAAAGTAGACTAGAGACTAAACTCTAGTCTTTTCTTTTAAATTAACAAAAAGCAATTGACAAGTGTAATGAATAATTATATAATTAACATGTAGTAAATATAGCGGTAAGGGGGAATGGAAATGATATTAAATTTAAAAATTGTAAAAGTTAATGCAGAATATTGTGATTATTTAAGAAAGTATGATAAAAAGGTAGCCTACAACAAAAATGAGAAAGACTTAAGACCATTTATAGGAGTTTTGTTTAATATTGGAAAATATGAATATTTCGCACCACTAACAAGTCCAAAGCCTAAGCACCTGAAAATGAAAAACACACTGGACTTTTTAAAAATAAAAAATGGTGAATTAGGAGCAGTAAATTTTAATAATATGATACCAGTCATGCCTAGTAACTATAAACTACTAGATTTAGATAAAATAAGTATTAATAATTTAGAAAGAAAATATATTAAATTATTAGAAGAACAACGTCTATGGCTTAATGAAAATTATAAGTCAATAAAGAATAAATCAAAAAAATTATACGATTTGTATAATTGTGGAAAACTAAATAAAAATATTATGGATAGATGTTGCAATTTTAAATTGCTAGAAGAAAAATGCAATGAGTATAATAATTTAACAATAAAAAGTTGACGAAACAAACTAGTTATGTTATAGTTTTATTAATTGATGAAGAAAAATACCCAGTAATTAATTAATTAGTAATTAGAAAGTTAGCGGATGATGAAAGCTAACCAAGATTAATTAATGAAATACATATTTGGAGTCAAAACGGTTAATCTCCGTTAACAGATAATAAGCATAGAATACTATGGAAGTAAGGTGGTACCACGTTCAAAACGTCCTTACATTCATAGTATTTTTTTATTAAAAAAGGAGGAATAAATATGGAAATAAACAAATATATTGACCACACAAATCTAAAAATGGATGCCACAAGTGAAGACATCGCTAAATTATGTAAAGAGGCTATGGAATATAACTTTGAAACCGTTTGTGTTCATCCATGCTATGTTACGCTCGCAAAAGAATTGCTAGAAGATTCAAATGTAGGAGTATGTACAGTAATCGGATTCCCATTAGGAATGAATACCCCAAAAACAAAAGCCTTTGAAGCCATAGATGCCATAGAAAATGGTGTAGACGAAATAGATATGGTAATAAACGTAGGAGCTTTAAAAGATAAAGACTATGACTATGTAAAATCAGAAATCGAAGAAATAAGAGACTCTATCGATGGTAAAACATTAAAAGTTATTATCGAAACATCACTTTTAACCAAAGAAGAAATCAAAAAAATGACCGAAATATGCAACGAAACATTCGTAAACTTCATTAAAACATCAACCGGTTTTGGAAGTAGAGGAGCATCAGTAGAAGACGTAAAAATAATAAATAAAAACAAAAACGAAGTTTTAGAAATAAAAGCATCAGGTGGAATTAAAACCAGAAAACAAGCAGAAGAATTAATAAAAGCAGGAGCCACTAGACTAGGAACAAGTAGTGGCGTAGAAATCGCCTCTCATCAATGTGAGTGTGAAGACTGCCACTGTGAAAACTGCGACTGTGAGGAGGAATAAAATGACATTATATGAAGAACTAAAATGGCGTGGTTTAATAAAAGATGAAGCCGGAGAAGACCTAGAAGAAAAAATAAATAACGGTGGTCTAACCTTTTATATCGGAACCGACCCAACTGCCGACAGCCTTCATCTAGGTCATCTTTCAAGTTTTTTAATCAGTAAAAGATTAGAAAAAGGAGGCCACCACCCAATATTACTAATAGGTGGAGCCACAGGAAGAATAGGTGATCCAAGACCAACCGAAGAAAGACAAATGCAACCAGTAGAACAAATAGAACAAAACTTTAAATCACTAAAAAAACAAGTACAAGATCTTTTCGGATTCGAAATTGTTAATAACTACGATTGGTGTAAAGACATAAACTTTATAGATTTCTTAAGAGACTATGGAAAATACTTTAATATCAACTACATGTTAGATAAAGATATCATAAGAAGAAGATTAGATACTGGAATAACCTATACAGAATTTTCTTACATGATTATGCAAGCCCTAGACTTTCTTCACCTTTATCAAACAAAAAACTGTACCATGCAATGTGCAGGATCTGACCAATGGGGAAATATAACCGCTGGAATAGATTTAATTAGAAAAAAAGAAGGTAAAGAAGCCTATGGATTTACAATGCCACTAGTAACCGATAAAAACGGTAAAAAATTCGGAAAAAGTGAAGGTAACGCTTACTGGCTTGATAAAAATAAAACATCATCATATGAAATCTATCAATACCTATTAAATTCAGAAGATGATATGGTTATAGATTACTTAAAAATATTTACCTTCCTAACCAAAGAAGAAATAGAAAAAATCGAAAAAGAACATAAAGAAAAACCAGAATTAAGACAAGCTCAAAAAATACTTGCCACAGAAATAGTTACTTTCCTACATGGAAAAGAAGAAGCTGAAAAAGCACAAAAAATGAGTGAAGCCTTATTCAGTGGAAAAGTAAAAGAACTAACAAAAGACGAAATAAATGACATTTTCAAAGGCGTTCCTACATTCGAAACCGAAGAAAATAAAAACATAGTTGATATGTTAGTAGAAGCAAATATAGCCTCAAGCAAAAGAGAAGCAAGAGAATTCATAAATGCTGGAAGTATAACAATCAACGAAGAAAAAATAACCGATGAAAATTATAATATAACTAAAGATATCACAATTGATAATGAAATCTTAGTAGTAAAAAGAGGTAAAAAGAAATATTTTATTGGTAAAGTTAAATAAACTTTACCTTTTTTCTTACAAAAAAATATGATAAAATAAAATTAGAAAGTAGGGGAAACAATGAAAAAAATATATCTAATATTCTTTAGTTTCTTGTTCTTCTTATCACTAGGACAAGTAAAAGCAAACACCATAGAAAGTATCGATACAACCGTTAATATTGATCAAAACGGAAACGGACATGTCACAGAAATATGGAAATTAGATGCTGATGAAGGAACTGAAAGCTACCACACCTTCGGAAATATGGAAGATAGAAAAATAACCGATTTTACTGTCTCAATGGATGGTAGAAACTACATTCCTCAAACAACATGGAATATAGATGCCTCAAAAACACAAAAAGCATATAAAAATGGAATACATTATATAGATGACGGCCTAGAACTTTGCTGGGGCATAGAATATGGAATGCATACCTATACCGTAAAATATACGATTCAAAATCTAGTATGGCAATATGATAATAACCAAATTTTATATTTTACTTTCTTGCCAAAAGATATGGACCCCGCACCAAAATCATTTAACCTAACAATAAAAGGAACAAATCCATTCTCAGATATAAAATATAGTTCATATGGATTCAACAGTACAAACAATATAACAAACGGACAAATAAATTTTAAAAGTAATGGTCGAATGAATCCAGATGAATATGTAGTAGCTTTAGTAGGTTTCCCAAACGGGACATTCACCCCTAAGGTAACTAAAACCGGAACTTATGAAGAAGTCGCAAATGAAGCCCTAGAAGGCGCTAAATTAAATGAACAAGAAAGCTTTATAGATACAATTTTACCATTTATTATTTTCGGAGGCATAGCTACCATTGTAATTATAATCATGATATTTGTAGCTAAATCACAAGATAGATATGATGAAACAGAATTCATAATTCCTAAAGAAATAAATAACTTTAGAGATATTCCATTTAATAAAGATATTACACTAGCTTACTTTATTGGTAAAAGAAAAGGATTAATGAAAGACGAAAATCTTATGGGCGCTATCTTATTAAAATGGATAAAAGAAAATAAAATAAAAATGGTGCCAACCGAAGGTGAAATATTAGACTTTAATAAAAACGATAATTACTATTTAGATTTAACTAACCTAACCAATGCCGAAAACAGCGTAGAAGAAGGACTTCAAAGAATTCTCTTAAACGCAGACGACAATAATAAACATTTAACCCCAAAACAATTTAAAAAATGGTGTGGGTCTCATTATACCGAAATAAATAGATGGTTAGAAAATGCTGAAGAATTTTCAAAAAATAAATTAATTGAAAATGGATTTATAACAGTTTCAGAAGAAACCGTTACCGGAAGTCAAACTAGAAAAGTTTATAAACTAACTTCAAAATTAGCCGAAGAATTTATAAAATTAAAAGGCCTAAAAAAATTCTTAGAAGATATGACAATCATCGAAGAAAAGAAAGCCATTGAAGTCCATGTATGGGATGAATATTTAATATTCGCCCAAATGTTAGGAATTGCAGGCAAAGTTGCTAAACAATTTAAAGACTTCCATCCAGTAGAATACAATGAAAATATGAATTATTATAACAACTATGTGTGGATAAATACCTTCACCATAAATTCAATTTCATCCGCAAGAAATGCCGCAGCAGCTGCCAGCAGTGGTGGTAGTTTCTCAGGGGGAGGATCAAGCTCAGGTGGCTTCTCCTCTGGTGGAGGAGTTAGATAAAAATGCAGCTTACTAAACTGCATTTTTTATTTTGACCTCTGTTCTTTTGACAATTTTTTAATTTTATTATCAGAATTAACTGGTTTAATCATACATATATGATTAGTAAATGGTAACGTCGATATTTCTGCATATTGATAAGGTGAAGTATATATAGCTTGGTCTAGTAATCCCTTAGGATAGTCAGAATAAGTAATAGCTGGTATTTCCTGATATTCACCTAAATAACTTCCATTTATATCCATATAATATTTATCAAATAAGCTGATACTCTTAAGAAATGGATCAAACTGAATACCACGTTCATTAGTAGCTACATGATTAAGCGCATTATAAAATAAATTTTCAAAATTAATATCACTCTCAAACCCAACACTACTATAACGGTTTTTATAACTAATAAAATTAATCGCCTTATCTTGTCTATAATCCCTAATTTGATTTCTTAAATAAAACGCCGACTTAGTTCTACAAATTGAGTTAGTACTTAATCTTAGTCTCATATATAAATAAATTTCTATAGGAACCAATTCTGATAATTGAGTCTTATTACAATACGCTTTTAATTTATTTAGATAAAATAGGGCAGCTTCATAATCATATGATTCAAAGCAAATATAAAGAAGACCAGCCAAAACATGATAATTAAGATAATTTTCATCATATAATCTTTCAAAAACATCCAAGGCTAAATCATTTTTCATATCTAAAATCAAACATTGTCCATAAATCATCCTTATTTTTTCAGAAACAAACTCATATGTATAAAGACTTCCAGATAAATCATACATACTAGAAAATTGCCTATTACGATACATTTTACTAAGCATTCTTTCATATTCTTCTATTTCAAACATAAAATCACCACTTCAATTAGGACGTATTATATCAATAAAACAAATTTAAATCAAATAAATAACAAACAAAAAAATTGGAAAAATTTCCAATTTTATCTGTTGTAGAATTCAATAATTAATGCTTCATTAACATCAGCATTTAACTCACTACGTTCTGGCATTCTAACATAAGTACCTTCCATTTTCTTATCATCATAAGAAATGAATTCTACTCTGTTTTGTAAAGCTTCTAAAGAAGATTTAACAATTGCAAGTTCTTTATCACCTTCTGGTAAACTAATAACGTCACCAACTTTAACAGTATAAGAAGGGATATCAACTTTTTTACCATTAACAGTAATATGTCCGTGGTTAACTAATTGTCTCGCACCTTTTCTAGTAGTAGAAAAACCAATACGATAAACTAAGTTGTCTAAACGACTTTCTAGTAATTTAAGGAAGTTCTCACCATGAACACCTTTCATTTTACCAGCTTTTTCAAATACTTTCTTAAACTGTTTTTCATTAAGTCCATACATGAATCTTACTTTTTGTTTTTCTTGTAATTGAATACCATAGTTAGAAAGTTTCTTTCTACGATCTTGCCCATGTTCACCTGGAATATAAGGCTTTTTAGCTAATTCTTTACCGTTTTCTAATACAGAAAATCCAAGTCTTCTAGATTTTTTGTACATAGGTCCAGTATATCTTGCCATTTTTTCTCCTCCTTCTTAGCGTAAGAAGGTTACCTTGCCAAATTATAGGGTGTATTAAATTAATATCTTCGCTTCGCAGCCAAAGTTACAAATAATCCCTAAAGGAAATAAACACATTATAATTTTCAAAGTAACGCTGCTTTTTAACGCTGTTATTAATTATATTATGTTTTCCCTTATAAGTCAATACCAAAACGCTGAAAAAATGTCAAAAATATGATATAATTAAAAAGGAAAAATTATATCCAAAACAAAAGGAGGTATAAAAACAATGGAAGCCAAAAAAGTTAATATATACTTTGTACCAAACGACAAAAACAAAAAAGGAGGCCGCTTTTATAATGTCTACGTAAATCGAAACGAAAGACTAGACCTAAGTTCCTTTTTAAATAGCCTTTTAGATATCGATGAGTTAGATGACGCCGTCCAAAAAGAAGATAAAACCTTCAAAAAAACAGGCGGAATTATAATTAAAAGCGATGAAGAAATAGAAAGCGCTACTGTATATACATCTAATAATGGAGAAATAAGCTTAAGCATCGAAGAACAAAGCGAATACGAAAGATGGATGGCATTAGATAAATTATCAGATACCCTTTACGCCCAAAGACAAAAAGAAATGGAAGATTTCATAATCGCCCAACAAGCAATAGACGAAAGATTGGCCCAAATTCAAGAAGAAAAGAAAAAAATCAGCGCCACAATGAAAGAAAGTTTGGGAAAAACAAAAAGTAGAGGAACAATCTAATGAAAAAAACAATAAAAGCTATAAATAAAAACGGCGAAGAAAAAGAATACGATGTAATCTTAACCTTTAATAACCCAAAAAATAATAAAGACTATATCGTTTATACCGATAATAGTTACGACGAAGAAGGAAAATTAAAAGTCTTCGCCGCTTTATATGATGAAAATAGTGATGAGCCATTTATCGGTTATCCAACCACTAATGAAGAATGGCAAGACATTTATAAAATATTAGATGATATACTTATTAATAGTCAACTATAAACCTATATTATTTTATAGGTTTTCTTTTAATAAAAATTTGCATTTTTTCTAAAAATAAGACAAAAGAATACAAAACTTTACAAAAATATGTTAAAATCATAATAGGTGGTAATATGGATAAAATGATAATAGTTGGCATTGCAGCCTGCATTATTGTAATTATACTAATTTTTATAATATTAAAAATATCAAAAAGTAAAAAACGAAATAAATATAAAAAAATACTAGCAGATTTAGAATATGAAAAAAATCAAATCGCATCTTCTCCAGTTGGACCAGAACTTGCCAAAGTAGAATCATATCTAAAAAACGAAAAATTAGAAGTAATGTATAATGATTGGCAAGAAAGATTAGAAGATATAAAAGACACAAGAATACCCAAAATAACAGATATGTTAATCGAAGCCGAATATTCAATTTCACAAACAGATTATAAAAGCGCAATGTATAAAATTGCTAAACTAGAAATGGAAATATATAAACTAAGAACAAAAACAGAATTCCTATTAGACGAAATAAAAGAACTAACAACCAGCGAAGAGCGTAGTAGAGCCATGATAACAAAACTAAAAAGCAAATATCGTGAGTTATATGAAAAATTTATCGATACAAAAACAGAATTTGGCGACATTGCTCCATCAGTAGAATTACAATTTGAAAACATCTCTAGAAGATTTGAAGACTTTGAAAATATCATGGATAAAAACCAATACGAAGAAGTTGGAACAATCGTTAGTGCTGTTGAAGAAATGCTTAAACATATGGAAGTAATAGTAGAAGAAATGCCAGCAGTAGTCTTACTTGCCGAAGGAATACTTCCAAAAAAAATAGAAGAAATAAAAACAATATACGAAAAAATGACCGAACAAGGCTATCCATTAGATTACCTAAATATAGAATTTAACATCGAAGAAGCAAATAACAAAATAAAAGATATTTTAGATAGAGCCAAAGTCCTAGATTTAGAAGATAGTGTCTTCGATTTAAAAGTATTAACAGAATACTTTGAATCAATATTTACCGACTTTGAAAAAGAAAAAATTATTAAAGCCGAATACGAAGAGGCTGATAAAACATTAAAAAATAAACTACAAAAAACAAATAGATTAGTCGAAGATATCTTTGAGCAACTAGATGATTTAAAAAGAATGTACGATTTAAAAGAAGAAGATATAACCTCATTAGAAGAAGTTAGAAAAGAATTACAAGAATTAAATAACGATTACGAAACATTAAAAAAACACACCAGTAATCAAACATTCCCATATTCAAAACTAACAGAAGAAATAGAAATCTTAGTTATAAAACTAGCTGAAATTGAAGAAAAATTAGATAAATCAATCAATGTTATCGGTAGCATGCACGATGATGAAGTTAGAGCTAGACAACAATTAGACGAAGTAAATGTTTTATTAAAAGATGCTAAAAGTCAGATTAGAAACTATAATTTACCAGTTATCCCTAATAGTTACTATATTGAACTAAGAGAAGCAAGTGAAGCAATCAAAGAAATAGTAAAAGAATTAGAAAAAAAACCACTAACAATAGAAACATTAAATACCAGAGTTGACACCGCTAGAGATCTAGCTTTAAAACTTTTTGGAAAAACCAAAGAAATGGTAAAAACTGCAATGTTTGCCGAAATGGCTATTGTTTATGGAAATAGATTTAGATCAACTGAAATAGAATTAGATAAAAACTTAAATTATAGTGAAGTTTTATTCAACAAAGGAGAATATAAAAAATCTTTAGAATTAACAATAAATTCACTAAATAAAGTAGAACCAGGAATATACGAAAAACTATTAGATTTCTATAGTGAAGAAGACAAATAATTTTGACACAAATAATAAAAAATGCTAACAAATATCGTTAGCATTTTTATATATGAACTAATAATCTAATTATTTAGAATATTTAGTACCACTTAATTGTTGTTGACCCATTTGTACAAGTCTTTTAGTAATTTCTCCACCTACAGAACCGTTAGCTCTACTAGTAGCATCAGGACCCATATTAACGCCTAATTCGTTAGCGATTTCATATTTCATTTGTTCGATAGCTTGTTTAGCACCTGGAACAACGATTTTATTACTATTTGTCATACGTTTCACCTCCTGTACATTTATATCTTGTGTACATTTGGTAAAATAATACGATTTTTTTAATGGAAATTTTTGTTAAAGTAAATCAGAAAAATCATCATCTTCAAAATTAGTAATAACTTGGATACCATCAATACATTTATCTATTAACTTTTCATAATCAAAAGCCTTTTCATATTCAATACATTTAGATAAAGCAGGATTAATAACAGGATGCTTTGGAACAAATATTGTGCAGCAATCCTCAAAAGGTAAAATACTAGTTTCATAAGTTCCAATTTTTTCAGCAATATTAATAATTTCTAATTTATCAAGGCAAGCAACTGGACGAATAACAGGTTTATTAGTTACATTATTAATGCACTCCATACTACTTAAAGTTTGACTAGCAACTTGTCCAATACTTTCACCATTAACAATTATTTTTGCCCCAATTTTTTCTGAATATTTATCCGCAATCAGGTACATCATTCGTCTCATAATGGTTATCATATAAGTGTCAGGACATTTTTTAAAAATTTCTTCTTGAATTTCTGTAAAAGGTACAACATGAACTTTAACATGTCCTGAATATTCATTAAGGATAGAAGCAAGTTTTAAAACTTTATTTTTAGCCTCCACACTTGTATGAGGTGGTGATTCAAAATATAAACATTCAATATTAACACCACGTTTTAAAGTTAAATATCCAGCAACTGGACTATCAATACCTCCACTAAGCATTAATAAACCAGTACCTTGAATTCCAACCGGATATCCGCCCGCACCTCTAATTTCATTTACATAAACAAAAGTCCCATTGTTTCTTATCTCCACAGTTAAAGTAATATCAGGATTATGGACATCAACCTTAAAATCAGTATTTTTAAGAATCATCCCACCTAATTTACGACTAAATTCCATAGACCTAATAGGATAACTCTTATCCGCACGGTTAGTAACCACCTTAAAAGTTTTCAAAGAACTATCCATAATTTCCAAAGATTTATTTAAAACATCTTCAATGTTATTATTTACCTTATGACAAACAACTATACCATATATACCAAAAACCTTTTTAAGTTTTAAAGCAACTTCATCTACATTCTCACACTCGATATACATACGAACGCGGTCTTTAGTAATTTTAATATTATCACCAATCAAAGTCCTAATATTTTTTTCTAAAGTATTAATAAAAAACTTACGATTATCCTTTTTAGTAGTAAGTTCGCCATACTTAATTAAAATTAATTTGTCCATATTACTCCCTCATTTCTTAACGTATTATACTATATTTTAGCAAAATAAAAAAGCACTAAATTAAATAAGGTATATCTAGCAATAATATTACCTTGTTTTTTTTTTTTTTTTTTTGATAAGATGTATATGGTAGAAAAGAATAATGATATTATTGTTGCCAAATGAATGATAATACATTATAATAATGAATAAGAATAAAATAGATATTAATACTAATCATAGGTGGTAATATGCGAAGAAAAAGAAGAAAAAATAAACAAACAAAATTTATAATATTTGCTAGTTTAAGCTTATTATTTATTTTAACAGTAGGCTACGCTGCTTTCAGTACCAATCTAAATATAGCAGCCAAAGGAAACGTCGTAGTAACAAAAGAAGAATGTTTTACAATAAGTGATAATGGAGACGGAACTGCCGCAATCACAAATTACGATGAAAGCTGTGGTCAAAAAGTAAAGATACCAAAAACCATAAAAGGACTTACAGTAACATCATTAGCCGATGGAACAGGTCTCGGCGCAGGAGCAACAGGACCATTTACAAGAAAAAATGTTACTACTGTCATTTTGCCAGACACTATTACATATATTGGCTCTATAGCTTTTTTTCAAAGTAAATTAACAAAAATAAATTTTCCAAGTAGTTTAAAAACAATTAACTTTCAAGCTTTTGGTTATGCCCAGTTAGAAGAAGTAGAACTCAATGAAGGCTTAGAAACAATAGAACAAGAAGCTTTCACCAATAACAATCTAAAATCCATAAAAATACCTAATACCGTCAAAAACTTAGGTGATGGAGTTGCAACATCAAATTTAATGGAAGGTGAAAATGCCTATATATATGACAAAGATAGTAATGGAAATGAAGATAAAACAAAATTAAATTCTTATGGTAATAGAAATGGAAATACAGTAACAATACCATCCAATATAAAAACATTAGGTTCACTATCCATATATCATATGAAAGAAGTAACACAACTAAACATTCCAAACACTGTCGAAAATTTAGAATCAAGATTTGTCTATAATATGGAAAATTTAACTACTATAAATTTAGGAAACGGAATAAAAAATATAGACGATAGAGGTTTTGCTGGTTCAGGATTAACACAATTAAAAACCATAAATATAAATAGAAAAACAAATGCCATTACAGGTTCTCCGTGGGGAGTTACATGGGATGGAAAAACCGTTACGATTAACTGGACAGGAACAAATTAAAAGCTCAGATTATTCTGAGTTTTTAAAGTGCAACAAAAGAATTCCAAAGTGCAATTTTTGCACTTTGAATAATAGATTCTAAATAATTTTATCAATTAATCCATAATCCAAGGCCTCTTCAGCCGATAAAAAATAATCTCTTTCAGTATCATCTTCAATTTTAGAAAGATCCTGACCAGTATTAGAACTTAAAATTTTATTAAGTTTTTCCTTTAATTTTAAAATTCTCTCAGCCGCAATCTTAATTTCTGTAGCCTGACCTTGTGCTCCGCCTAAAGGTTGATGAATCATAACTTCACTATTAGGTAAACAAAATCTTTTACCTTTTTCCCCGCATGAAAGTAAAAATGCAGCCATTGATGCAGCCATCCCAATACAAATAGTCGAAACATTACTTTTAACAAAATTCATCGTATCATAAATAGCCATTCCAGAAGTAATACTTCCACCAGGAGAATTAATGTATAAACTAATATCATCATGATTAACAGAATCCAAATAAAGAAGCTGTCCGACAATCGAATTAGCTAAGTTATCATCGATTTCCCCACTTAAAATAATAATTCTATCTTTAAGGAGTCTACTATAAATATCATAGACCCTTTCACCGTCACTACTTTTTTCCACAACATTAGGTATTAATATTTGTCATCGCCTCCTAATAATATAATAAGTAGAAAACAATAAATTTATTCACCAAAAAAAGTGACAAAATACATGAATTTTGATACAATAAAATAAGAGAATAAGGAGGTAGGCCATGCCAAAGGTAACAATCAAAGGTAATCCAGACATAAATTTAGAAGTACCGGCTGGAATAACCTTATATGAAATTAGTAAAAAAGTTAGGCATAACTATAAATATCCAATTCTAGTTGCTTTATGCGAAAACCTAATATCAAACCTACATAAAAAAGTATATAGCGATACAACCATAGAATTTTATGATAGAAGTAGTGTAATAGGTAGTAGAGCATACTCACGTAGTTTAGAGTTCCTAGTTACAACCTGTTCCTCACAAGTTTTAGGAAAAGGTAATGATATATTAGTAGACTACACATTAGATAACGGAATTTACTGTGAAGTAAAAAATAGAACAATAACCGAAAACACCGTAAAATTGATCGAACACAAAATGCACGAATTAGTAAACAAAAAAATAGACTTTGAATTTGTAACCGTTACAAAACTAGATGCCATGAAATACTTTGAAAGTACAGGACAATTAGATAAAGTAGAAAATTTAAGATATCTTAGCGGATCAACAACAAAGCTTTATAAATTAGGCGGCCACTATGATTACTTCTTTGGACCAGTTGCCCATGATACCGGACAAACAGATAATTTTAAATTAATCTATTTAGATGAAAGTGGTTTCATTATCAGTTACCCAAGACAAAAACATCCTGATGCACCAATAAAACATATACACCATAAAAAACTATTCGAAGAATATAGACGTCATCAACTATGGAGCCGAAAAGTAAAACTTAATTTATCCTCAGATTTAAATAAATTAGGTACCTTAGGAAAATATAATGAAGCAATTAGTTTGTCAGAAACCCACTATAATGACCAATTATCAATGGTCGCAACCGACATAGAAAATAAAAATGGTAAGATAAAAATAATATTATTATCAGGACCTTCATCAAGTGGAAAAACAACAACCTCAAAAAAATTAAGAACCCATCTAAAAGTTAGAGGAATAACCATCCACGAATTATCATTAGATAATTATTTTATAAGAAGAGAAGATACTCCAAAAGATGAAAATGGTAACTATGATTACGCCAGTTTAAAAGCCCTAGATCTAGAACTTTTTAATGATCACGTAGAAAAATTATTAAATGGTGAAGAAGTATCACTTCCTACTTATAACTTCACCAAAGGTGAAAGAGAATTCCTCGGCAACACCATGAAATTAGAAGAAGAAGATATACTATTAATAGAAGGAATACATACCCTAAATGATGAACTAACAAAATATATACCAAGAGAAAATAAATACAAAATATTCATCAACCCACTCACACCCCTAAAAATAGATAATCATAATAGAATTCATTCAACCGATGTTAGAAAATTAAGAAGAATCGTTAGAGATAATAACTTTAGAGGAACAAGCGCTGAAGAAACCCTAAAAGTTTGGCCAAACGTTGTAAAAGAAGCCGAAGAAAGTATTTATCCATATCAAGACGAAGTAGACGTAATCATAAATTCAGCCCTAAACTATGAAATAGGAGTATTAAAAATATATGCCGAACCATTACTATTCGCCATCACTCCAGATAGTGAATATTATAGTGAAGCATATAACCTAATTAATTTACTAAGAAACTTTTTACCAATTTCCAGTGAATTAGTCCCACAAGACTCAGTATTAAGAGAATTTATAGGAAATAGTAATGTCGAATATTAGAAAGGAAGATATCCATGATAAAAGTAGCCATAAACGGTTTTGGAAGAATAGGAAGATTAGTATTTAGACTAATGGAAGAAGATCCAGACTTTGAAGTAGTAGCCATAAACGATTTAACAGAGCCAGAACAACTTGCCTATCTTTTAAAATATGATACATCACATAGAAATTATTTACCAGAAGATATTACTTACGATGATGAAAACATAATTGTAAAAAAAAGAAAAATTAGAATCTATAAAGAACTAGATCCCAATAACTTACCTTGGAAAGAACTAGAAATAGATGCCGTATTAGAATGCACAGGAAAATTTACCGAAAAAGATAAAGCAATGGCCCATATAAATGCCGGAGCTAAAAAAGTAATAATTTCAGCTCCAGCCAAAGGTGATTTAAAAACAATAGTATATGGAGTTAATGAAAACACACTAGACGGACAAGAACAAATAATAAGCGCTGCTTCATGTACAACTAATTGTTTGGCCCCAGTAGTAAAAGTTTTAAACGATGAATTTACAATAAAAAAAGGTTACATGACAACAGTACATGCTTATACAAATGACCAATCAATGTTAGATATTGCCCATAAAAAAGGCGCAAAATCAAGAAGAGGAAGAGCTGCCGCTGCCAATATAGTTCCAAGTACAACTGGAGCTGCAAGTGCCTTAGGGAAAGTAATTCCGCAGCTAGATGGTAAATTAGATGGAAATGCCTTAAGAGTTCCTGTAACAACCGGATCAGTAGTAGATCTAACATTACAATTAGGAACAAAAACAACAGAAGAAGAAATAAATATGTTATTTAAAGAAAATCAAAATCAAACTTTAGGTTATACAGAAGATCCAATCGTATCAAGCGATATTATTGGAAATACCCATGGTGCAGTAGTAGATAGCTTACTAACCCAAGTACTAGACACAGAAGACGGACAACTTGTAAAAGTAGTTGCTTGGTATGATAATGAAATGAGTTATAGTGCCCAAATGGTTAGAACTACAAAATACTTATTAAACAAAAATTAACAAGCGATAATATTACCTTGTTTTTTTTTTTTTTTTTGATAAGATGTATATGGTAGGAAAGAGGTTAATAAAATGAGAGCATCAGAAAAGAAAAAAAGAAACATTATAATAGGAAGTTTATTAGGAGTTTTAGTCCTAATGACTGTAGGTTATGCAGCCTTTAGTAGCGTCCTAAATATTAAAGGAACATCAGGTATTTCCAGTAATTGGGATATTAAAATAACAAGTATAACAGAAGGAACAAAAACAGGAGGAG